>NZ_CP025119.1:2126666-2433333 GCF_002831685.1 Polaribacter sp. ALD11
GTAGGAATAAAAAACACTTTTTTACCTAAAACAGCGGCATCTAATATAGATGAATAACCAGATCTACAAACAATAATTTCTGACGAGTTCATCTTTTGTTGCAAATCTTCTGATAACAGAAAATTATAGAAAGTACAGTTGTGGTTTGTCCAACTTTTTTGTTTTTCTTCTATTTTCCCTAGAATAAAAACAATATTTCTTTTATCATTTTCAAAAGCCCTAATTAATTCTTTTTCTAGAAAGGTTCTATTGGGTTCTGGGCCAGAAAGAATAACTAAAACAGCTATTTTTTGTTCTAATTCTAGTTTCTCAAGCCTACTTAAAGGCCCAATAAACTTCTGTTTTAAATTCTTCTTAGATTTAGATAATTTTCCTGAAAACTCAGAATTAGAATTATCTGGAATCCAACATTCGTCAAACCTTTTTATAATTCTCTGATGAACTTTACTTGTTAAAAAAGTAGTAAAACCAGACAAAACATTTATTTGATGTGTAATATATACTGAAGGAACTTTAGAGCTTCTTACTCCAAATCTATTATCTGAAATAAGACCAACAACATCTCTATTATTATCAATAAAAAGTTCTACAATTTTTTTTTCGGTTTTTACACTGCTTAAGATTGCAGGTAATTGTAAGAATAACTGTTTTTTTAAATTTCTACCATATTTAATATGATAAGATGGTAACTCTAGTGTTTCTAAATAAGGAAATTCATGTTTTAGAAACTTCAAAGCACTTCCATCTGAAGCTATTATTGGTATAAAATTTTCTTTAATTAAAGCGTTAATAATTGGCACACAACGTGAAGCATGACCTAAACCCCAGTTTAAAGGTGCAACAATTATTTTTTTCATTTTGTCTTCCTTCTAAAAAAGAGATCTATGGTTATGAGCTTCGTGTATTCATAAGAATAACGGGCTTAAAAAATTAAATTAAATCAAAACCAATATCTTTTCTATAATTTATTTTATCGAAATGAATTTTATGAATACTTCTATAACTTTTTTCTAAAGCCTCTTCAATTGTATCTCCAAAAGAAGTGATTGCCATAACTCTACCTCCGCTTGTAACTATTTTATTATTTTTAATTGTAGTTCCTGCATGAAAAACAATAGATTCATCAACAGCATCGAAACCTGTAATTTCTTTATTTTTCTCGTATGCTTCAGGATATCCGCCAGAAACCAACATTACTGTTGTTGCAGTTTTGTCTGTAACAGAAAAAGATTTTTCATGTAAATTTTGATGCGCAACACCTTCAAATAAATCAAATAAATCAGATTCAATTCTAGGTAAGACAACTTCCGTTTCAGGATCTCCCATTCTTACATTGTACTCAACTACAGAAGGATTTCCGTTATCATTCATCAAACCAATAAAGATAAAACCTCTATAATCAATTCCGTCTTTTTGTAAACCTGCAATTGTAGGTTTTACAACTAATTCTTCTACTTTATCTAAAAACGCTTTATCTGCAAATGGTACGGGAGAAATTGCGCCCATTCCGCCAGTATTTAAGCCTGCATCTCCTTCGCCAATTCTTTTATAATCTTTGGCTGAAGGTAAAATTTTGTAACTTTTTCCATCTGTTAGAACAAAAACAGACAATTCTATTCCTTTTAAGAATTCTTCAATTACAACTGTTGTAGATGCTTTTCCAAACTTTTCATTAGAAACCATGTCTTCTAATTCGGATTTTGCTTCTTCTAATGAGTTTAAAATCAACACTCCTTTTCCGGCAGCTAAACCATCTGCTTTTAACACATAAGGTGGTTCTAGTGTCTCTAAAAACGTATAACCTTCTTCTAAATTATCTTTTGTAAAAGATTGGTATTTTGCGGTTGGAACACCATGTTTTTGCATGAATTTTTTCGAAAAATCTTTACTCCCTTCTAATAATGCTCCGTCTTTTTTAGGCCCAATTACAGGAATGTTTTTCAACTCATTGTCTGCTAAAAAGAAATCATGAACACCTGCTACCAACGGAACTTCTGGTCCTACAACAACCATTTTAATGTCATTTTCTAAAACAACCTTTTTTACTGCTTCAAAATCTGTAAGGTTAATGTTTATATTAGTTGCTATTTTGTCTGTACCAGCATTTCCTGGCGCTACAAAAAGCTGATTTACTTTATTACTTTCAGTTAATTTTAATGCAAAAGCGTGTTCTCTACCTCCAGAACCTAAAATAAGAATATTCATTTGTTTGTGTTGTTGTATTGTTGATGCAAATATATTTTAATTTCTTCGAATTCTTGCTTTCGTAGGAGAGACATTTTATAGAAACCCTGATTAAGAAAAGATCCTTATTTTATTAAAAACCCCATTTTGTAAAATATTTTAATGCAGATGAAAGGTGATACAAAAATAATTTTATATTTTTTGATGACCCTTTTTGATGTTGATGTGTAATTTCTACATTTGGAAAGTACAGTATTTTTTTTTTCGTTTTTTTAATTTTTCTACAAATATCAGCATCCTCCATGTATAAGAAATAGCGTTCATCAAAACCGGTAAGGCTTATAAAATCTGCTGTTTTAAAAAGCATAAAACATCCATGTATAAAATCTGGGTACAACGATTTCTCAAGATTATCATCCTGATATTCATTTTTTATAATTTGACTTTTAGAAATCTTCAATTTTCTATTGATCAAATCAAAAAAAGTTGGGTGTCTTCTGCAAACGTATTGCATTTCTTTTGTTGGGTACAATACTTTAGGCGTTACAAAAGAAACTTCAGAATTATTTTCTAAGGCTTTTATCAAATTCGGAATTACTTCTGAAGAAAAAATAACATCTGGATTTAAAATTAAATGAAATTGTGAACTAATCTTATCTAAAACTAGGTTGTGAGCTCTACCAAAACCAATATTATTACCAACAAAAATATATTCTACTTCAGCCTTTTTAAAATGGTTTTTTAAGCTATTATCCGATGAATTATCGATTAAATACAATTTCTTTTTTAAAGGAGTTTTTAAAAAAGAGTCTACCGTTTTTTTTAGTGTTTCTAAGTTTTCGTTAAATAAAACAATGGAAGCGGTTATCATAACTAATAAGCTTTTTCTTCTCCTTTAAAAACATTTAAAACAGTTTGAATAATAATTTTAATATCTAAGAAAAAAGACCAGTTTTCGATATAAAATATATCTAAACGTACTCTGTTTTTTATATCTGTTTTTCTCTTTATCTCTCCTCTATAGCCACTTATTTGTGCCAAACCTGTGATACCTGGTTTAACAATATGTCTTTTTAAATAATCATCTACATCTTTTTGATATTCTAAAGAAAGGCTTTCTAAATGTGGTCTTGGACCAACAACACTCATGTTGCCTAACAAGACATTAAAAAACTGAGGTAATTCATCCATACTAGTTTTCCTTAAAAACGCACCTATCCTAGTAACTCTAACATCATTCTTGGTTGCATGAATTTTATCAGATTGTTCATTAACTTTCATAGATCTAAATTTATAACATATAAACTCACTTCCATTTATACCCTCTCTACCTTGTTTAAATATTAAAGGCCCTTTTGATTCTAACTTTACTAAAACCCACAAAATTGGCAATAACCAAGACAAAATAAAGACAATTACAAATAGAGAGAATAATATATCAAAAACTCTCTTTATATAAAAATTTTCAGCAAATTCAAAAGGAAGTTTATTTACATTTAAAACCATTATAGCATCATCATAATACTCTACACTTTGGTTTTTACTATACAATTCACTGGAATTAGGTATCAATTTTAAAACAATATTTTCATCAATAGCAAACTTATTAATATTTTTTATTTGATCTTTACTTAAAGAGGTTAGAGAACAATAGATTTCATCTACAACATTCTCTTTAACATATTTAAAAACATTTTCTAAGTCTCCTAAATAATTGTTATTCTTATAAGGTTTATCAGAAAAGAAACCTAAGTACTTATATCCTAAATTAGATTTACTTTCAAAAAGTTTAATAATATTATTTGCAGAATCATCAAAACCAACAACAATAGTTGTTCTAAAATTATTACCAAGTGCTCTATATTTTTTTAATAACAAAAGCCACATAAATTTAACTGTAGAAATACTTAAAATAATAGAAAATAAAATTAAAAACTGATTATGAACAATATCTCCTTCTCGAAAAACACCAAAATATGCAAAATACCCTAAAATAAAAATTGAAAATTGTTTTCCTAAGAGCGTAAAAACTCTTAGAATACTTGTATATCGGTATACTTTATAAAAGCCAAAAAAATAAGAGATAATCAGCCAAAAAAAGGAAATATAAGATAAAAAAGAAGTGTTTAAATACTCTTTATCAAAGATTAAATATACTATAATATTAATAACAAAAACATCTAATATTATTTGCAAAGGCCTAATTAAGAAAGAGTATCTTTTTTTCAATTTTCTTTTGTTTGTAACATTTTCTTTACTTCATACTTAAAGTGCTTCAGAAAATTCTGTTCTTCAAATTTTTTTGCGTGATTTCTAATCCATAAAGGATTAAAATGTTTTTCTATTGTCTTAAAAAAATCTAAAGCATTTTGTAAAGACTTCAAGTTTTGTTCTTCAAAAAATATTCCTGAAGATTCTTGGATATTATCTTTATTCTCTACCACCGTCTCTAAAGCCCCTCCTTTTTTATAAGCAATTACTGGTATGCCAAATGACATGACTTCTAAAGGTATCATGCCAAAATCTTCTTCACCAGGAAAAACCAATGCTTTCGATTTCTGAATATAATGTTCCAATTCAGATGCTTCTAAAAAACCTTTAAATTGAATATTCTTATTCGCTTTTCTAACTAGTTTCTCTTTTTCTGATCCATTTCCAATAATAATTAGCTTTTCACCATTTTTATTAAAACAATCCACTAACAAATCTACTTTTTTATATGGAGTTATTGCCCCAAAACTTAAAAAATATTCTTTCTTAATTTTTAAATTTAATGGTTTTTTAAATAGGTTTTGTGCAATTGGAGGGTAAACTACTTTCGCTTCCTTATTATAAAAGTGTTGTACTCTTTTTGCCACATTAAGTGAGTTTGCGATGTACAATTCTACATTTTCAATTGTTGTTTTGTCCCAATTTTTTAATCTATTAAAAAAGAAATTTGCAATAGGCCTAAGAAAAGGGTTTATCGATTTTAAGTATGTATCTGTATAACCCCAACAATACCTCATAGGGCTGTGTATGTAACAAATATGTTTCGCTTTCTTATTAATTTTAATTCCTTTTGCAGGACCAGATTCTGAAGATATAATCAAATCATAGTCTTCTTTAAGTTTTAATGATTTTACTGCAGAGGGATAAAGAGGAAATATTTTCTGATAATGTTTTCTAAAAAAAGGAGTATTGTATTTAGAAGTATATATATTATGTCCTTTTAAATAGTCTCCATAAGTGTCTATATCATAAAACAGTGTGTATATATCTGCTTCTGGATAAATTTTTAAGATAGACTCTACCACTTTCTCTCCACCTCTTCTAGTAATAAACCAATAATGTATTATTGCAACCTTCATGAACTTAACGTTTGCGTTTTTGAAAATAAAATAGGTTTACAAAATAACTATAAAATATTACCCCATCATGTCTACTAAGTATATTCTCTGTTAAAAAACCTGTAAATAATAACAAATTAAACATAATAAATAATTCATCTTTATTTCTAATTGAAATATTAAAAATATTAAAAATATTAAAAAAGAAAAATAAAATACCAAAAAGACCAGCTGCTAAAAATACTTGAAAATACTGGTTGTGAGAATTATAATGAAATAATTGATAAACATCACTTTTAATTTTTTGCTTATAACAAATATTAAGCTGATCATTTACATCACCAACTCCATAACCAAACAATAATGAATTTTTAATTAAAGAAGTAGAACAGTAGTATATTCCTGTCCTAATTTCTTCACTTGTCATATCTTTATGTTGTAACGCATATTTACCTTCAGGAAGGTCAAACTTAATTTTACTTTTAATCGAATCGAATTTTAAAAAAATATAAAACACACATGCAAAACCGAAAAGGCTTATAATAAGCAATCTATGTGTTTTTTTTAGTTGTTTTACTATATACAACATACCTAAAATTGAAGTAATAAATAATGGTAGTCTAGCAGCTATTGTAATTTGCCAATAAAAAAAATAACCAATTAAAACTAGAAATGGTAAATAATAGAAAATTCTATTAGACCTCTTTTTCTTAAAGATTTCGTTAATTAAAATTAATATTCCAAAACCGATCCACAGTGAGTAGTAAGTTCCATGAACTCTAGTATAGTCTTCAAATAGATTCCTATAATTCCAATTAGAAATAGTATCGGTTACTGTATAACTTAGGTGAAAATGAGTTATTAGTAATGACAAAAAAAGTGAGGTAATATAAACAATCTTAATTCTTCTAAACTGTTTAGAAGAAATTTCTGTATCATAAAAGAACCCTAAACATAAAGGAAACATTAAAATAGGTGCTGCCAAAATGATAAATCTTAGACTTTCTACATAGTTATCACTATACAAACTACTTAACAAGTATATAACAAACAATGAGGATAATAAAAGGATATCTTTAAGGTTATTATTGTGTTTTAGAATTCCTTTATCTCTTTTAAAATACAAGATAATAGATAAAATAAAAAAAACAATCATTAAAATACTTTCAACCACTTTTGGTAGAAGAGGAAATGCAGCTATTAGAGATAAAACTAGAGTCCATATATTTTTTAAACTTATCGTTTTCATACTTATTTACTATGAAGTTTTAAATAAATTTATATGTTTTTCTGCAGAAATTTTCCAAGAAAATTTTTTAGAGTGTATATATCCTTTTCCTATATATAATTCTCTTAAAGTATCATTACTTAAAACTTCTACAATTTTTTCTTTCAAGTCTACACTGTTTTTAGGATCGAAATAAATAGCACAATCTTGACCAACCTCAGGTAAACTTGCATAGCTAGAGCTTAAAACTACCGTTTTTGAAGCCATAGATTCTAAGATAGGCAAACCAAAACCTTCATATAAAGAAGGAAAAACAAAAAGGGCTGCTTTTTTATAAATTAATGGTAAAAATTTATCTTCTACAAAACCAGTAAATACAATATTCTTAGAAAGATCATTATCTTCAATAAATTTGAAAACTTTTTTATCTGGTGTAATAAAGCCATTTTTCTTACCTAAAATTAATAATTGATATTTCTCTTTAATATTTTTTGGCAGTTTTACATATGCTTCAAATAACGTTATTAAATTTTTGTGTGGTTTTACATTTCCTACAAAAAGAATATATTTCTCAGGCAATTTAAAGTTAATATCTTTATTATTAGTGTTAAAAAAAGACGCATTTACTCCTCCATAAATAACATTTAAACAGTTATTTTTAGGTTTTAGGAACCTAATTATTTCATTTTTAGAAAAATTAGAAACAGTAATAATTTTATCACTTTTATTTAACGCATTTAAATATAAAAATTTTGCATATTTTTTCTTTAAATAATTTATTTTTCCATCGAAAGCTAAATGATTCACATCATGTATCGTAGTAATATATTTACCTGCTTTCGTCGGAAAGATAGGAGTATTAAAATGAGGTGACCAAAAAATATTACAGCTTGGTATTACAAAAGGAAATGCTAATTGTTCTTCTATAGAATATATTTTTGCTGAAAAACTTATAATATTATTTTTTTCTTTGTTTTCAAAAACTACTAATTGTTTTTTGTCACCAAGTAATACTACGTTAAACTTATCTATAAAAAATGGAATAATATTCTTCAAATAGGTTCCTATTCCTGAATTATTTATCATTCGAGCATCAATAACAATTTTTTCTTTCATACCTTTTTTATTGATAAAGACATTAAAACCCCCAATAAGATCCATGGATATAGGAAGTATATTTGAACACCAAAAACAAAGAAGAATAAAAATATTAGCAAATATTTTTCATCATCCTCTCCTCTATTTTTTAATTTTATAAATAATTTATAAATAATAAATAAAAACAGTATTAGAATAACAAGACCTCCATCTACAAGTAACTGAACTAAACCTCCATAACCATGAGCATCAGTTTTGCCCGTTGGACTTCGGGGTATGAAGCCTAAATATTGTGGGTTATTCCTCATAATTGGATAATTTCCTAAACCAATTCCAAAAACAGGATTTTCAGACACCATTTTTGGGAAAATAAATAACCCTGCAATTCTCCCCATGACCAGGTTAACATCTCTTGGTCGCTCTTTCATCTCCCTTTTAACATTTACAATGTCATTAATATAGCCGTCACCTAATTTTACTATGACTAAAGAAACCAAAAGACCTCCTATTATAATAACCACTATGTTTAGTTCTCTCAACTTGTAATAAGCTATCTTATAATATATTAAAATATACCAAGTTATAATTAAAATTATACCTGCTTTTGATCTTGCAAGAAAAAAAACTACAAACACTAGAAAAAACCTACTTAGTATGTGATATTTATTCTTGTAAAAGAACGTTAATATAAATGTAAAAGAAACCATTAAGCCATAAGGTCCACCCTCTACATACCACCCTTTTAATCTTATTCCATGGTCATAGTATAAGTGATTGCTTTCATCGATAAAATTAAACTTTAATAAAGCAAAAATAATTGTATTTAATAAAGCGAAAAGCAAACAAAAATTAAAAATATATTTTATATAAACACTTATTTGTTGCTTTGTCTTATCTTTTAAAAACAAATATACCAAAGTAGCTAAATTAACACATGAAATTAATTCTAAGTATCTTCCTAAACTTATAAGATATGGTCTCTTTAAGATAGATACACTTTTAAGTAGAAAAAAATCTCTAAAAGGATTCATCGCTATAGATATTAATAACCAAAAAGTAAATAGACTTAAAAAAGACAAGCTCCATTTATTTACACTTTTCCTCAAATACAGAAATGGTGTAATTAATAATAACAGTAATTCAGATAATTTTATTACATCAATTTTTAATTCTGTAAATTGTATACAAAAAACTACAAATAAAACAAACAAGAAACTCTTAACTGAAAGCATTTTTACCTTATTTATAGTCATCTATTTTGTTTTAACAAATGGTATATAAAAAGGTAAAAAATTATAATTCTTTTTCACATAAATTATACCCAATCCATTAGTTAATAATATTGAAAAGCCAGTAGAAATAGCAGCACCTGTTATACCATATTTTGGAATCAATATTAAATTAAGAATAATGTTTATGGTAGCGGCTAAGAATGTTATTATTCCAAAAACCTTCTGTTTCCCTGTCATATTTAAAATTAAATCTACAAAACCAGAAGTCGCATACAGAAATTGACAGATAGAAAGTATTACAACTGCCTCGACAGCCTTTAAGTACTCTTCTCCAAAAAAAAGTAATATATCTTTTGAAAAAATTAGAATTAAGATTAAAATTGGAAAAGTAACACAAAGTACAATTTTAGAAGATTTTACTATTAGCGGTTTAATTTCAGAGGTTCTTCCTTCTGAAAAGAAATTTGATATTTTAGGACCAACAACCGCCCCAAAAATGATTAAAAAGATTGCATTTAGACCAGAAACTTGAGTAACAATTCTATATATCCCTACATTTTCACTAGAATCAAAGTAGCCTAACATTAAAGTATCTACAGAAAAAATTATAAAAATCATTGATGAACTTAGCATCATTGGAAAGCTTTCTTTCAAAAGCATACTATATCTACTCTCTTTATAAGGCTTAGAATAGCGAATAGGCAAAATTTTAAAGATTGATGCAAAAAAAGCAATAACAAAACTTATAAATAGGCTTAGAACCAAAAATAGTTCGCTTTTAGAGAAAAAAAGATACCCAAATATTAGGGCCGTTATAAAAACTAAGTTGTTTAAAAATGAACTAACAATAGAGAATGCTAAAATTTTCCCTTGTCCTTTTAAAACATTACTATTATAGTTCAAAAACACTGCAAATACAAGAATAAATGGAAAGTAAGTTAAATAGATTTCCAAATTCTGATCTCCAAATATTGAGATTGCAATTTCCCTCTTAAATACCAATAGAATTGCAGTGAAAATTATTGAAGTAAAAATTAGTATGTAGTACGATTTCTTAAAAAAGTCAGTTTTAAAAAGTCCCTTATCAAAATGATTTCTATCTGATGAAAGTTTTGTGGCAAATGTATTTAAACCTAAAGTATTAAAAATTATGAAAACTAAAATTAATGACTTTATGATTGAATAGCGCCCATAAGCCGCTGCTCCGTAAAATTTTGTAATAAGTATTGCCAAAAAATAAACGATACATAAATTTAAACCATAAAAAATAAAATTTAACCCTCCTTTTTTAATTAGCTCAAATAAGTCTTTGTCATTATTTTTAATTGTGCTTAGATACTTTTTCATTTTTTGGTTGTTTCTCGAAGAAAAATAACTTCCAACTTAATTATTCAAGTTTTCCGTCTTTAACAGAAGTAATAATTTCCTCTTCTTTCAATATCCAATCAATATTCAAATCTAAATCATTATAAGTAACTCCAATTTCAGATTCCTTATTATAATAATTATCGCACTTATAAGAAAAAATGGTATTGTCTTCTAAAGTTATAAAACCATGTAAAAAGCCTCTAGGCACAAACAGTTGTTTGTTATTTTCTTCAGATAATTCTATTGAAAAATGTTTTCTGTAAGTTGGGGAATCTTTTCTTACATCAACCGCTACATCTAAGACTTTTCCTTTTACAACTCTCACCAGTTTTGCTTGCCCAAATGCTCCTTTTTGCATGTGCAAACCTCTTAATACTCCTTTCTGAGAAGTCGATTGATTGTCTTGTACAAAATCGATATCTAGACCTGTTTCTTCTTTAAATATTTTCTTATTAAATACCTCGAAAAAACTTCCTCTGTTATCTCCAAAAATTTTTGGTTCTATGATAAAACAACCTTTTAGAAATGTTTCTATTACTTTCATTAAATTTTAACAATTTCAATTATCGTATTAAGTTCTTATCGAACTTCGTATTCTTTATTTCCGTTTTAAAATAATTATTGTTACTAGTTTATAATTATTTTAAGAGACAAACATACAATTTTAGTGGTTGAAATTATTAAATTTCATTTTTTTTAGCATATTAGAATAACTAACTAAAAAATTAGATAATTATTGTAAGAAAAAGAGCTTTAATTATTTCTACTGAAAAATATAGTATTTCTGAGTACATCTTGCTGCACTCGCACTTCTAACAAAGTCGAAACCTATAGTAATCATATGAGAACCAACATTAAAGGCTTGTATTTTGTTTGTATTAATACCAAAGCCATAAGAAAGATATAAATCGCCTCTTTTTACCCCCACTATTGGCGCAATACTATTTGGTGTAAAAAATTGATCATTTAAAAAGTTATAACTAAGACCCGCCCAAATATATCCATTGCTTGTTTTTTTTCTAAGTTTAATATTAAGATCTGTTCTAGATCTTTTATCAGCCTCAAAATGTTCAATAAAAATAGAAGGCTCTAATTCATAATCGGCAGAAAATTTATTAAAAATGTAATAACTAAATGAAGAATACCTTCGTGAAACCAAAGGCTCTCCATTTAGATACCTATTCTTATCTTTATTTAAGAGATTAGAAATATTTAAACTGGTACCAAAGTGGTTAAATCTATATAGAAAACTTACATCAAAATTAGACGAATTTATGTTCCTATTATCTGATACAGAAGAATCTGGACTAGAAAATTTACCTGTATCAATTTTAAACATATTATAGCTATAAGTAAGACCAAAAGAGAAAAAACTATCATTAAACCTACTTAAAGTTAAGTGGCTCGCAAAAGTTAACTTTACACCTTGCTGAGAGGTGTTTCCATTTTTATCATTAAATACTACTAGGCCGGTACCAAATCTATCTCCAATTCTATTTTCTATTGAAACTGAAGCTGTTTCTGGTGCATTTTTAACCCCTAACCATTGAGACATTCCGTTTACTCTAACTCTTAACCCAGAACCTATTCCTGCATATGCAGGCGTAATAATAAAAGGGCTATCCCCCATGTAGTTAAGGTATTGAGGCAAGTTATTTTCCTGACCAAATAAACCTAAACTGCTTATTAAGCATAAAAAAATTATATATATTTTCCTCATAATTATTATCTATAAAGGGTAAAGTTTCTTATTATTTTCTGTTCAGCACCTAGGCTATCTGTGTAATAGATAATCGCCCAATAATCTCCTGTTGGCATTGGTTTACCATTGTAAATTCCATCCCAACCTTGTTGAATTCCTGTAAATTCTTTTAACAACCTACTATACCTATCATAAATGGAAACTCTTAAATTATGATATGATTCTACTTCTTCTGGATACCAATAATCGTTTTCATTATTATTATTTGGTGTAAAGAAATTTGGAATCATAATTGGGATAAAGTTTCCTTTTACTTTTGTCGAAACCTCACAACCTCTAGCGTCTTTAACTGTTATTGTATACTCTTCGGTAACATGAATTAAGAAAACATTATTAGTATCAAATTCTCCGCCATTTAAACTAAAAGTATAAGGTGGTGTTCCTCCGTAAGAGTCTGCAATTAGCGTATTCTTAGTAGCTGTATCTATAACTAGTTCAAGCGTACCAATATCTTCAACTATTATTTCTGAAGTTACAAAACATCCCTTTACATGGGTTGCTTTTATCTCATAGGTTCCTGGAGCTAAATGCTTGTAAACACCATGACTTTGCGGATTTAAACCATTAATTGTATAGGTAATTTCGTTTTGATATTCAGAATTTACTATTCTTGAGGAAATAGTAGCACCATCTGCACATGTATATACGAGATTTGGGGATAAGATTAAATTTATTGATGGCTGTAGCGTAACAGCAACAGTCTTCTCACATCCATTTTTACCTTTAACCACAACTTTATATGTTTTTCCTCCCTCTAAATTTGAAAAAGAAAACTGATTTTCTACAAAAGTACCTTCATCTAATTTTGTAAAATAAGGTGCTTCATCTCCCGAAATATCCAATTCAAAAGAACCATTAGAATCTGTACTACAAGTAACTTCAACAATATTCTTTGGTGTAACAATTAATTCTAAAGGCTCTTTAATAATTACCGTTTCTTTAATTGGTTCACAGCCCAAATCATCTTTTACAAAAACAGTGTAAGTTCCTGCAAGTAAATTACTAAAAACATTTGTCGTTTTATAATTTATACCATCGATACTATACAAGTAATCGCCTCTTCCTCCTTTTGCATTCATCGTTATCGAACCATCGCTTTCACCGTAACATAGATTATTTACGACTTGTATTGGTCCGTCAAACAATAAAGGATCTGGGTTATCTATATTAATATCTTTTTCAATTTTACAACCATTAGTGTGCAAAACCGTAAGTTTATAAATACCTGTTGCTAAATCTTTAAATTCTCCTGAAGCTTGCGCAGTACCTCCATCTAAAGAATACAGCACATTACTTGCCAAAGAAGGCGCTACAGATGCACTTATTGTGGTTAAGTAATTCTTACAATTTAATGTGGTGTCTGTAGTTAGATTTAAATCGACTCCTTTTTGTAAAGTAACAGTTACAGAAGTTTCGCAACCGCTCGTGTCTTCAACAAAAACAGTATAAGTCTTTCCTCCTAATAGATTCGTAAAGTCGAGTTTACCTTCTACAAAAACACCGTTGTTTAACTTTGTTTTATAAGGTGCTGTTCCTCCTTCAATTTTTATAGAAAAAGATCCATCATCATCTTCAAAACAGGTTTCTTCGGTTACATTAATTACAGAAGCTACAAGAGCTAAAGGCTCTTTAATAATAACTGTTTCCATAATAAAACAACCACTTTCATCTTGTACAATTACATTATAAGTTCCTGCAGATAGATTTGTAAACTTATTCGTATTTACATATTTAACTTCATCTATACTATAAATTAAATTACCTGTTCCTCCTTTTGCATTAATTGTTATCGTTCCATTTTTCCCTTCAAAACACGTAACATTTTCCACTTCTGTAGGAGCTGTTAATTCTAATAGTTTTGGTTCTACAATTGTAGTTGGCAGCGTTGTAAACTCACAATCTTCACTGGTAACTTTAATTTTATAGGTTCCAGCGCCTAGATTATCAAATATATTTGATGTTTGCTTTGGTCTAAGAACCACATCAGTACTGTTTAATAACTCAAACTTATAATTACCTAAACCTCCTGAGGCTATTGCAGAAATAATTGCATTTTCTTCTGTTGCACAACTTATTAGAGATGCTTCTACATTTAACACAGCAGATAATGGTGTTACCGCTTGTGTATTAATAGTTGCTGAAGCTTCTGAAACACAATCGTTTTTATCCTTTGCATAAAACTGATGATTGCCTGGACCGACGTTAAAAACATTGCTACTTACAAAGTTAATTCCGTCTGAACTGTAGGTATAGCCACCAGAGCCTCCTGCTGCAGAAACTTCTACAGAGGTTAAAGTAACCAAACAAGAAATTGAATTTGTTACAGCAACTTTTGTAACTACTTTTGTTGGTTGACTTATGGAAACCGGCAGTGTTAAAGTACAAGAAAAATCATCTGAAACAGTTACTGTATACGCTCCAGAAGATAAGTTCTTAAAAATATTTGAACTTTGTTTTACTGAAATACTTTCTCCATTTTTTTGGATTTGATACCAGTAATTTGGTGGATTTCCTTGTCCGCCAGAAGCAACATCAACTGTAATTTCAGCACCAAGACCTCCATTACAAACTATTGATTGTGTTTCTGACCAAGTTGCAGCGATTGGTGTTGGGTTTTTTAACGCTATACTTTTAGTAACCTCGCAACCATTTTTATCTTTAACAATTACATTGTACGTAGCTGCTGGCAGATTTTCTATAGAATTATTAGCATTAAAATCTTTAACAATACTTCCTGAAGAAGTAGTTACCTTGTATTGGTATTCTCCCCAACCACCAGTAGCATTAATTAAAATTGCACCACTTGTAGCAGTATTACAATCTATTTCTTTTTTAGTAATGGTAAAATCTAAGACACTTACTGGGTTTTCTATGCTAAACACTTCAGATTTTACGTCACAAAAAGGTGTGTCTGTCATTTTTATCTGTGCATAATACTCACCAGCTTCTAAAGCGTTAACAACCGTTACTCCTCCTGACGAAGTTCCTGATAATAATGTTGCGTTTCCAGAAACACTGTTATACAGAACATAACTATAAGCACCTGAATAAGGTGTAGATGCGCTAAAATTGAATGAAATTTTACCAGTTTTGCTTCCAAAACAAGAAACATCATTTAGTGTATTAACTTCTAATTGAAATTTAGCAACTTCTTTTACTATATGACTGGTTTCTAAACTACAACCTGTTGTTAGATTAGTAACTGAAGCCGTATACGTATCTTCTGGTAAATCTGTAAAAACACCCGTATTGTTTGTATCAGTAAAACCTTTAATACCTGTAATTGTATAACTTACGTTTGGTATTGGTAATGTAGATGTATAGGTTATTGTTAATTTTTCGCCTGTTGCACAATCTAATTTTTTATCGACTGTAACTGCTACTGAAGATATTTCTGCAAAAGGTTTAATACTTGCGTTTGTAGTTCCTATACAGCCACTAGCATCATATACATTTATAGTATAATTTCCGCCGTTCTTATTATTAGAAAAATAAATGGCTTCCTTTCCTCTTTGAACGATAATATCATCTGTAATCTCTGGCGTTCCTTTATTGTCTATAAACTCGAATATTGTATAAGAACCACTTCCACCAGTAATTGAAGAAGTATCTATAGAAATACTAGCATTTTCATTTGTGTTTTCTTTAGCACATAAAAATTCGGTTACCGTTGGTGTTGGTACTACAATTGCATCAAATTCGTTAACCTTAATAGTTGTTTGATTAGTGCTACATTCATTAGAACCTACAGCTTTTATTGTATAGTCTCCTGGTTTTACATTTATAAAACTATTTGAAGGAATATCGAAAGTTCCTGAAACAGGATTGATGCTATACGTATAATCTACACTTTTGTTTAAGTTTGTTAAAGCTATTGTGCCTGAATTACTACCACTACAAGAACTATCTGTAACGGTATAACTAAAAGTAGGAGAAGCTACCTCTAATATTTTAACTGGTATTGTTTTAGGGCAACTATTACCTAAAGCATCACTTGCGTTATTATCGTATACAATAATCTCATATTCACCTGCATTTTGTAAACTAATAGTTTGTGGGTTCGTTGTTAGCTTCCCTTTTGAGATACTACCAGGACCTGAACTATTTTTTACTTCAAAATCATAATCACCAGAACCATTCTTTACATTAATTACAACTTCAGCATTTGGAGACGGAGAACAATCTAAATTTTTTGTTATAGTTGCTTCAAAAACTAAAGTAGGTACTATGGTTACGATCTGTGTACCACTTTCACAACCATTGCTATCTTTTATTTTTACTGTATAATCATCTGCTGGTAAATTATTAAATAATGATAAAGTTTGATAAGTTGCACCACCATCTATAGAATAATAGTAAGGTGTTAATCCTTTATCTCCAGAAACTTCTATTGTTTTGTCTGTATCGCAACTATTAGCTTTTACAGAAGCTATCTCTGGGCTTTCGCTAACTAACATATCAACAGTACCTAAATCTTTTGCACAACCTGAAGCATCTGTTACATTTACAGTAATTACTATAGGATCTGTTAGGATATCAATATTTGCTAAAGGAACTTCTATAAATAGATTAGAACTTACAATATCTGCTTTAAAATTAGGACTACTAAGCGTAAATTCATAACCACCAAAACCACCTTTAATAGTACTAATTTCTACCAAACCAGGTAGCGCACATGTAATATCTCTAGAATTTGATACGGTACCAACTATTTCTGCACCTCTTTTTATAGAAATCGTTTTACTTCCCCAAGAACAACTTGCACCCTGAGTAATTACCATATAATAATCTCCTGATGCTAAGTTTGAAACAGTAATATCACTTGTATCTAACTGATTTCCACTTTTAATAGAAGTAACAGTTACTGCATCAAACAACTCCCAATCTATTTGTCCAGTTAACGGCTTTAACGAATCATCAATAGAAAAGGAAACTTCTCCTGTATCTGAAGTAAAGCAAGCATCTTTTGTTACGTTTCCTGTAACTTTAATGTCTGGTGTGTATGAATCATACACATCTACACTATTTTGTTTTATACAACCAGTAGCATCTTTTACATAAAACACATAACTTAAACCAGGAGTAAGGTTGGTAAATGTAAATTGATCTGAATTTGATGGACTTGGCGTTTGCCAATTTGTATCCGAATTAATAGCAAATTGATAAGGTCCAAAACCATCTTTTGCCTCTACAATAACGCTAAACCCATCTGCACAAGTCCCTCCTGCATCGGCACTTACTACTAAATTTGAAACTGGATACGGAATAGTGTAGGAGTCTAAAAGCTTTTCACATCTTAAGGTGGTTCCGTCTGCTTCCACAATTCTAATTGCCGGAAACACCTCTGTACCAGAAGGAATATCCATAAAAATTGGTGATGGTAACCAATTAACACCGTTATCTTTACTGTATTGTAAAGTATATGGGGCATATGAATTAGTTACTACAAATTCGAAACCAAAGTTTGAAGAATCGGCTTCACAACCAGGTGGTAATATAGGACTTATAACAGCCTCTAAAGCTATTGGTGTTACAATTGTAGCTGTTGTTGTTTCTATACAACTATCACTTCCAGTAATTTTAACAGTGTAATCTCCTCCCAAAAGGTTTATAAAATCTCTTGTTGTATTAAAGTAATTGTTTATAGTTTCTGAATATCCAGATGTATTGCTAATTTCAATTTTATATGGTGCTAATCCTCCAGAAATAGCAACCTCTATTTTTCCTTTTTCTCCAAAACATTTAGGGTCTGTTGAAGTTGCAACAACTCCTAAATCTGGTGTTTTACTAATGGTTACTGTTTTAACAAACTCACAATAATCACCTAATCCTGCTTTATCTCTTACATACACATCAAAATCACCAGCTGCCGTAATGGCTTTTGTGTTTGTGTTTCCAAAATTAGTTGCTGTTACAGTAGTTCCCTTTACTACAAATGCATACACGTAATTTCCGTCTCCGCCAGTAGCATTTACGGTAATATTACCATCTATACAGTTTACATCATTTGTAAGTACTGTTGCATTTAATTGCGGTAATATAACATGATTTGAGGTAGTAACTTCACAGTCTAACTTGTCTTTAACTTTTATGGTGTAAGAATTAGGTAGTAAGTTTTTAAATGTATACGTATTAGAGGTTGTACTCTCTGGTAATTGCCAAGGGCCATTATTAATACTAAATAGATAGTTTTCATTTCCTTTGGTAACCGTAACCTCTATTTCTCCATTAGAACCATCGTAACATTGGGTACTTGTTGTTGTATATTCTAAAGCTGATGTAGGTTCTATTTTAATTGTAGCAGTAGTTGCAGCAACACAGCTACTGGCATCTTTTGCTTGTATTGTGTACGTACCTGCATCTAAGTTAGAAAATTTATTTAACCATGTTGCCCCATTATCTATACTAAATTCATAAGGAGGTGTTCCGCCTGAAGCGGTTGGTGTTATAATTGCATCTGCACCTTTACAAGATAAATTAGTTGTAACTGTAGCAGCAACTGTTATTTTTGTTGGCTCTGAAATAGTTTTGGTTCCAAGGTCTAAAATACAAGAATCTGACTTTATTTGTATTGAATAATCTCTTGCATCTAAACCACTAATAGTTACAGGAGAACTTGTTGCAGGAATCCAACTTCCTCCGTTTAAAGAATATTCAAAACTAGCATTGAAGTTTTCTACAGAAAGTTTTATTTCTCCATCTGAACCCAAATTACATTTTACATTTCTGGTACTTAAAACCTCACCAGCAAAAGCCTTATTCGGTTTAACTACAGCTGTAAAAGTTTCTACACATTTAGACCCATAATTAACCGCTATTGTATACGTATCTGAAGGTAATTTATCAAACACATTATTGTTTGTTGCGGCACCGCCATTAATACTATAAGTATAAAAAGTGTCTAAAGGCAATACCGTAATTGTACCTTCACCAGAACAGTTATAAGTTATATCTGAAGTAAATACAGGTGTAATTGGTAATGGTTTAAGTTCTATATCTTGTAATTTTAAAACACATTTATTAGCGTCTTTAATAGCTAAAGAATAGGTTCCTTCAGATAGCCCTGAAAATGTTTTTTGTGACACATAATTACTACCATCTATACTAAATTTATAAGGAGCTGTTCCTCCAGAAGGAGTATCAAAAGATATTTCACCAAAACCTTCGCAAGTATATTCTTTGGTTAAACTGGCTGCACCTTTTAATTTATCTGGTTCTGTAACTGTAATATTTTTCTCATAGGTACAAACATCTAAACCTTTAGAGGCATTAATTTTAATTGTATAGTCTCCTGATTCTAAATTATTAAAACTACCAGAAGGCTTGTAACTTACACCATTATCTATACTATATTCTAAAGTGTACCCTTGCAAACTACCGTCTACAGAAAGACTGATGCTACCATTAGATCCTTCAAAACAACTATTGTTTTTAATATCTTCTTTAAAAATTAAATCTGGTTCTTTGCCTATGGTAACTTCATTAGAAATAACCCAACAGTTATTAGCATCCATTACTAAAAACTCAAAAGTACCTATCTTGTCTTCTTTAACGTCGTAGCTATTCCCTGTAAAAAAAGCATCAATAGGAATATCGTTTGGTGAGCTATAAAAATCGAGTCCGTTATGAGACCAAATTGCATAATTATAAAGAGGTGTACCGCCAGAAGTATTCAGTTCTATAATACCATCTGAACAATTAACATCTTTAACAACCACCGCAGAAAAATCTAAAGGAGTTGGCTTTGTAAAAGTAACGTTTCCAACAAAAACACAACTATTAGGGGCAGTAACTTCTACGGTATACTCTCCTTCTTCAGAAACTTCGAAACTATGGTCGTTGTCTGCAATAGGCCCTGTATTTCCTAGAGCGGCTCCATCTTTTGTTAATTTATAGGTATAATCTCCAGGTATATTGTCTACTTGAACTCTAATTTCTCCCTTAGAATCTGAACATAAAATAGGTTCTGTTATTAATTTTACGTCAATATTTTTTTCTAAAATATCGATATTGTTAACTGTATAAACACATGAAGTAGCAGAACCTCCTTTTTTTCTAATAAATAGAGAATAACTTCCTAAGGCTCCAATATTAAATAAATTGTCATCTTGAAAAGACCCAACACTATTTGTTAGACTAAACTCATAATTATCTGGTATGTTGTTAACAGTTATACTTCCTGGAGTACCACAAATAATGTCTTTTGTTACAATTTGTGGGGTTAAAGTAGCTTTAAAAACATTAAAGTAAAAACGTTTAAAACATCTTCCTTGATACCGAATTTCTAACCTATATTGGCCAGGTTCCTTTGCTGTAAAATCATTGCCAGTTTTTTCGGTATTCCAAGTACAAGAGTTATCTACATTAGCACAATCTTCACCTACTACTGCACCACAAGAATTCTCATCTAATTTCTGCCAAATTATGGCGTCTGAATTATCTATACTTGTTTCTATTTCTTTTATACTTCCATCTCCACATAAATATATTTCTGTTAATTTACTACCATCATTGGGGCACGTTTTAATTTTATCTGCATACGCTAAAAGCGGATTCTCTTGTGCATTAAAAGAGACTACATTTACTATTTCTGAGGTACTTATACAACCTACAGGAGCAATCTTATTAACAGTATAAGTACCCGTATTTAACACCGTTACACTTTGACTATTACCAATAACGTCTCCTGCTTCATTTTTCCATTCATAAGAAATAAAACCATTTCCTGCAGTTAAAGTTATATCTGCAGAACACAATACCTCATCTCTTTCATAACTACAACCAGATACATCCGCTAAAAAATTGGAAGGCCCTACCAATCCAACATTACATGTATTTACACCATAAAAACTAGGGTCTTCATTTATAATTATACGACTTTTCTCACCTCTATAACTTGCAATTACTTGGTTTTCTATTCTGTTAGAGCAAACGTCTCTTAAGTCGTTACAGTTTTTTACAACTTGAACCTTTAACCTAATATTGTATAAAGGATCTCCAATTTCTACTAAATCATCTGGAATTGTAAAACGTAAAACACCTCTAAATTCATTGGCTGAAACAGGTGGTTCATAAGTGTATGTTACGCCAGGTGGCACTACTATATCTGATTCTACTAAATCAACATTTTTTGGTAATCTATCTATTAATTCCGTTCCTAAAGCATTGTCATTTCCTTTGTTTCTAAAACTTATATTGTACCAAATTAATCCTCCTAAATCAACATCACCTCCAGAAATATCGTTATTATTTCCGTCGTCAATTGTTTTTATGAGTTCTATATCTGGCTCTATAATATCAATACTCATTGCATTTAAAAAAGCCCAATACACATCTTGTGTAGATTTAAATTTTATAGCTGCTTCTGTTTGTCCGTTACTAATTAGCCTATTATTTACATTGTTTATGCTAAATAAATCTGCATCAAAACCTAACGTATTTTCACTACTCGGTTCCCTTCCGTTTAAAAAAGCATCATTTAAAGTTATAGAACCGTTAAAGAAGTTATATTCGGGGTTTAAGTAAGGAGTAGAAAAGTTTCGATAAACACCGTAAATATCTTTCATTTTAAACTGATCTCCTTGAATAGCTCTATCTCCTTCTAAAGCAGCAACTAGCATTTTTGCCTTTACGGGTCCATTAGGAATGGTCGTAAACCCAGAGTAAGAAATGTCAACTTCTGTTCCTCCACCCACACTAGAAAAACCATCAAAAATAGAAATTCTTCTACTAGGCTCTAATTCATTTTCATAAATCACAACCATTATCCAACCTCCAGAAGAACCTAAACGTCCTCTATCATCCCTTCCTACTGTAGCTTTTATGTTTGCTGCATAGTAATCTCCATTAGGGTCCCCTAATGAACTAACCAATGATGTTACATCACTGTAACACATATATGGTTTTGATTCATCTTCACCATCATCATAAACAATATCTCCTGTTATGTCTAAATATTCCCCACCTGGAAGTTTAAATTTAATTTCATTAAAGTCAGTGTCTCTTGCCCCATAATTAATAGTCCAATGTTTTCTTGGGTATACAGCTGCCCAATACAAGCCTGCAAAAACCACTTTAGAACAACCTGGTAAGTCTAATGCAGATTTACTTGAAGAGAATGTTTTAGGGTCAGAATCTATATCAATATATTCCATATTAATTAGACCATTACCGTCATAACCATTATAATCATCGTTGGCTCTTGTACCATCTTGATGTTTACTAACAATACTGTTGGCAACAAAGGTAATGTCACCTTTTAAATTGATACCTCCGTTAGACAGCCTTTGCTTAAACGCAATGTCTTTTGCACGGTTAATTTTTGTATCTTTTTCTGTTTTTTGAACTTGCTGATCTTTAGATTGAGAATAAAAATCGACTCCTGCTGTTTGAATAATTAATATAAACAACAGTAATTTACTGCTTTGTAATAGTTTTTTCATGCTTAGGGTATGAAATTAAGGGAATATTTACTTTTTTTTACTCTATATGCATAATCCATTTATCATCTGTATAACTGCCATTTATATCAGAATAATATAATTCTAATGCTTCTTTCTTTGTGCCGACTTTTGATAAATAGATATATCTATAATTATTTTTGGGATAAACAAAGTACTTAGGGTTGAGACCTTCTTTAGTTAGTTTTTCTAAAAATTGATTTGTATTTTTCTTTTTAGAAAATACACTCACAATCAAATAATAGCCAGGTGCTGAGTTTGCATTAGACTTCATTTTTCTAATATTAACTGGTTTCTCACTTTTCTTTTTCAATGGTTTTGTGATGGTTCTTTTTTCTGTTTTCTCTTCTTTTTTATAAGAATTAGTAGCCACAACACCAACCTTAGTATCATTTACATTTACAATAGAAAGTAACTTACTATACTTATTGTTTAATTTTGATGAAACTGCTTTTTGAGCATCCTTATTATTGCTAAAAGAATCTAGATACACATAGTAGAAATTCTTTTTAGGATGCTTAAAGTACTTTGCATCAAAATTACGATCTATCATAGATTGCATAAATACTTTTGCATTACTTTCTTTAGAATAATAATTTGCAACTACATAATAACCATTTGAAACCTTTAACTTATGTAATACCTCATTTTTAACTTCTATTTTTTTGTTTCGAATAGGTGTTTTCTTAATTTCTTTTTTTAACGGAACTTGTACTTCTTTTTTAAGAGGATCGCTTTTAAGCAATTTAATTTTCTTTGTTAATGAATCTCTCTTTTTATTCGAAACAGTTTCTACCGGTTTGTTTTGTTCATTACTTTTAATTAGTTTTAAAAGCTGTAGATGCTTTCTTTGAGCTTCTTCTTTTTGAATTTGATTAATAGAGTCTTGACGAGTTTGATATTCATTTATTTTTTTATCTTCTATCTCAGCTAATTTATTTAAAACTGAATTTTTTTCTAAACTAGATACGTCTTCATTTATTTTTACATAATCATGTTTTCCAAAAAAATATGTTAATGAAATTTCGTTTGTAACACCTAAGTTGTTCTTTCCCTTTTCATAAACAAAACCAATTGAAATTTTTTCCGAAAGATTAAATCCAATTCCAAATGCCGCTCCAAATAAATCATCATAAGTAGATTGTACCCAACCTACCTTAGGTAGGTCTAATAACAAACTACCCGTTAATCTGGCATCGCTTTTACCTCGTTTTCTAACAACACTAAGTAATTGAAATTTACCATCTTTTAGTATACCTGCATTATTATTAAATGGTTTCGTATACATTAAATGTCCTGAAAAAGTTTTTTCTGAAAATGGGGTAATAAACTCGTAAGCTTTCAAGTCATAATCCATTAAATTCTCTAGAAACACACCCAAATCAAAATTACCTAAAGTAAGATTTACAGCTGGCTGAAAGTTAATAATTGGTCTTTCCTGAAAGTTTACTAAAAACGGGTCTGGATTAGATACAACTACTTTACTTCGGTCAATTCCGTTTCTAGAATACATAAAATTAAAGCCAAATGCCAAAGCATTCTTGTCACTTAATTTCACTTGATACCCATAATTTAAAAGTACTCCAAAGTTCTTAAATATTCCATAATTTTGTTGAAAAACACCTAAACCCACACCTACTTTTTCACTAATTCGACCAGAATAACTTCCAACATATAATTGAGGTGAATCATCAAAATCTGAAAATTTATTTCTGCTTAAGAAGCTTAAAGATGTTGTGTTCTCTCTTGCTACAGAAAAAGTTGGATTTAAAAAGAACCGATTGTGCTTTAAAAAATTATGAGATGAAAAATTATTATACAATTCTTCTTGTGTACTTTGAGAAAAGATTGTACTTGTAAATAGTACTAATACTGCAATATAAATAGAAGCTTTAAACATATTATTTTACTACTGAAATAGTTCCTTTTTTTATGATTTTACCTTTTTGTTTAATAACGTAAAAAAACAATTGACTTTTAGAAATGGTTTGATTATTTGGCCAATCATTTTGGTAATTTGTAGTTTTTAAAAGCTGCTTTCCATTCGCATTATAAATTTCAACTTCTACATCTAACTTAAATGCATATTTATTTGACAAAACCCAGGCATCATTTACACCATCTCCATTTAATGTAAGCGCATTAGGAACTGCTTGTTCTTCATTCTCAGAAACAGTTACTATCTTAAGAACTTCACAATTATTAACTTTTGCTAATAAATTGTAAATTCCTGGACTATTGATTTCTATTGATGAAAAAGCACTTAACAGGTTTCCATTATTATCTAACCATTCATAAGAATCTGCACCGCTTGCATTAATTATTTTAGTTTTACCGCTATTTAAAATAAAATCTAATGGCGAGTCTATAGTAATAATAGAGGTGTCAAAATCATTTAATAAAATATCGTCAGACGTTGTACTACAACCAAAAGCCGCTACATTAACCTTATAAATACCAGATACTTCTGTTTCAAAAATAAAATGATTAGAATTAGGAACTAAGACACCGTTTTTAAACCATTGGTAGGTATAATTTGAATTCTCTGTTGTTGTTAGTTGAATTGTATTGTCACAAATTATATTTGAACTTAATGATGAAGTTATAAGTACATTTGGTATGCTTAATTTAATTGCTATTTCGTTTGAAACACTCTTTACCCCTCCAATAATGACATTTAAAGAATAAACACCATTTTGATTAAAGTTACCTAGGCTTACCTCTTTTTCTGTTTCATTATTCACGAGAATGCCGTCTTTAAGCCATTGAAAATCTAAATATGTATATTGATTTTCAATTACAACATATTCTATATTATTTGTATCGAAAGCGCGAATAGACTTAACTTCTATAGCTGTAGTATTAGATTTACATGAAACATAATTAGAAGCAACGTCTACAACAGCAGTTAATTTAATAATTTCATTCACGGTAAATTCTGGCGATTCTTGCGTAGTTGCACAAGAACTACCGCCTGTTACTTCCGCTTTATATATTCCTGGTACTGTAATCTCAATTTGATCTTTATTACTGTTTGGCAACTCTACTCTATCTCTAAACCATTTTACTGATGCATTTACCGCATCATATACAATCTTTAGCGTTTTTGTTTCACCATCTAAAATAAAAGAGTCTATACTAGAAACCGGAGTAATAGAAAAACTTGAAGCAACTTGCTTAACTACAACTTCTTCAGAGACACCTATACATCCATTTATATTTTCTACTTCTAAATAATACTTCCCTAAATCACTGCTATTTTTAATTGTAAAAGTTGGAGAGTAATCTGATAAAGGAGCAATTTTAACTCCATCTTTAAACCAAGAATAAATATAATCTGAATTATTAATAGAGGCTTCCAGCATATAAGAACCATCTAAACACACCTCGACTATTGGGTCTCCTTTTATTACGACTTCTACCTCAGGAAGCATTGATACTTCAACCATATTAGAAACAACTGCCGCATAACAAGAACCATAAAAAATCTCACTGTAGTACAAACCCGGTTCTGTAACGGTTAGTGTTGAACCTCCTAAAGAAAGCTTAACTCCGTCTTTATACCATTGATATTTAGATGCGGATGTAATATTTAGCACTAATTCTTTAGACGCTCCATTACATAAAATTACATCTGTAAAATTATTTAAAATAAGTCTCTCTGAAGTAACATAATAAGCTTCAAAAGAGTTAGATTCTGGACTAATTTTCTCAGGGGAAGATGATCTTACCCTTAACTTATAACCTTCTCCATGCGCATCTGTAGGCATCTTAAAAGTTGTTGAAAACTTAAAAGATGAGTTTTGGTTTGTAATTGTTTTTACAGAAGTAGCTGATGAAAAATTACCGTCTTTGTCTGATAATTCTAAAGTAAAAACATTATCGTTATTAAAAGAGGTTGTATTGTATATTATTTCTAATTCGAAAGAATTAAAATTTGCACTAGCACATGCATAGGTATAACTTAATACTGGCTTCTCAAGCTCTTGAGACACCAATAAAAAAGAATTAATAATTAATAAAAAAGTTAGGGCTCTTTTTTTAATGATCTTTTATTTTATAATTACTAACAGAATTAGCAAAAGGGGTTAATCTAACAAAGGTAATTTTTTTTAAATGAAAATCTGTTTTTAGTTGACTTTATTTAATCTTGATTTATAAAGAATTAAAGATTCTCTTTTAGGAGCTCTTAAAAAACTGCAGTAGCTTAACTTTGGTTAATCATTTTACGCTAGCTAACTGAATTTCAATTGTTTTGAAACCCAAATTATTATTTAGATATAGATTCTAGTAAGAAACAAAAACTTTTAATTTTTTATTATCACACTTAGAAAACAGTATTATATTCTTAGCTAATCGTATTAAAAAAACTCTTGAAATAACCACTTTTTAATAAGGATCCTTGGGAATGTATCGAGTTTCCTATGTAAACAAATCGTTAAGACCTTTCAGTCTTCCTTACCTTTTATACAAACATCTAGAGAGTACATTTGATGATTTTTAGCAACATCTAGTAAATGAAAGGTATCAAAAAAATTAATTCTCAAAAGAGTTTCAAGAATTTTAATCTAATTATCTACACAAAACTCTGCCGAAAAGTGAATCGCATTAGAAAAATTATATTTCAAAATAAATTATCTACTAAAAAACTAGCTTCCCCCAACAATAAGAATCGCTTGCATTCTTACTTTTTATAACTACTTAAATAAGTGTTTACTTTAATTAAAAGCAATACAAAAATCATGAATAAAGCTCCTAAAGCAGCTAATTGGAATGCTATATTTTTAGTAATCTCTTTTATTTCATAACCAATAGGCTGAAAATTAGAAATAACATTTATAACTTCATATTTATTAGATTTTTTTAGGACTACACTTTCTAATTCAGCATTTAGTTTTCGATTGGTTTCAAAAAGCTCTAGTTCTTTGGTTGTTCTTTTTTCACCTCCTAAATCTATACTTGTTCCATTAGATTGTTTTTTAGCTTCCTCTAACATCACCTGCATATAAATTCTTCTTAAAGAATCTACCTGTCCTAAATTCATGCGAAGAAGAGAATCTGTTCTATTCAGGTTTTCATTTACTAACTCTTTAACCCGATTAAAGTATTTATTATCCATTACAGATGATAAGATAATTTCATCTAATTGATCAAAAACATCATTTTTTTGTGCAATAACATGTATTTTATGAATCTTATAATCTAAATCTGTAAAAGATCTTTTAAATTCATCGAAAGTGTAACTCTTTACTGTTGTTGTGTCTACAGATAGAATAAAATCGTCATAAGAATTGATAATGTCATTTTCATTTACAATTGGCTCTATTGTAAATTTCTTTAGTGAACCAGCAGTTTCTTTATCTAATTGAAACGTTTTTTGAATTCTTGCAGTGTCCTTTTGCCTTACCAAGTCATTATAAAATTTCACGTTATTATACAACTGTCTTGCACTTTTAAAATTTGGCTCTACTAATAAATCAGAAGCATACGTTTTACCTTTTTTAACCTCTAAAACAAAACCAATTACTAAACCAATAATTGCTGCAACACCAATTTTAACAAAATTATCTTTCAAGAAAATTAATACTGATATAATTATATGAAATATCCCTTTAAAAAAATCTTTAATGAAATTAAAAAACTTCGTAAATCCTTTTCCTATAATAACAAATAAAGAGCCTAAATCTACTTCTTCTTCGTTATTATTGTTAATCTTGTTTGGTTGTTTATTGGTTGGCATCTTTCTTTTTATTGATGAACAGTTTAACTGTTAAAAATTTGTTCTAATATTTTTTGTGTTATAGCATATGTTGGTGTTACACCCGTCATCCCTAAACCTCCAGAAGCTAACGTAGCTCCTGTTTCTAAAGGATTATCTGATGCATAATACGCATATCTTACTTTTACGTCTCCAGATATATTTCCTCTAATTTTAGAGGCAGACTGTATTGCTTTTTGGTAATGAGCACCTTCCATTTCTAGCCCAATAACATTCCAAGTAGAATCATGAAAAAACTTCAATAAATCTTTATTCTGTAAAGAGGTTCCTAATACAGAAACCATAGAACCATCAAAAACCTCGATACCAAAGCCTTCTAAATCTTCTTTAGTTAGTTCATTTTTAAACGGATAATTATCTGCTGTTCCTTCAAAAATATGTGCAGAAGGAATCATAATATCTCCCTTTCCTCCTTCTAAAATACCCGCTTTACCCATTATAGAAACAGATTTTACATCTAAATGCGTTTTAGTATTCTTTTTACAAGTGTAAGGTTTTAGTAATTCATCCATTGTTTCAAAGGCCTGTTCACCAAAAGCATAATCCATCACAATAATAACAGCGTTATCTTCTAGCTTTTCTTTCTTAGCGAATGATAATACTTCAAAATTTATTTTAGCAGTATCTATTACTTGCACATTAATATTTGTACCAGAAGTATCTTTGATATAAATAAGTCCGTTTGAAGAAGCAAAATCTTTCACTTTTTTCTGCAAAGGTTTACTGTCGGAGTTACTTAAAACCTGATACAATTCAAACCCTTTTAAATCCTTTACTTCTTTTGGCAATGCGTTTTTTGCATATATCGAATTTAATACACTATGCATATTTGCACTTATAATGTGTATTGGTCTTTCTAGTAAGCTATGCTCATTTAAAACTTTTTTAATGTCATTCGCCCAAATTTCACCGTAAATATGATGCCCTATTTCTTCTACCAAAATAGAACTAAACGTTACCGTTCTTTTATTATTTTCTAAAACTTCATTAATTGCGAGTTTACCCAACCAATAAATTAATTGAAAAAAGCGATCTGGATTTTCTTCCGATGAAAAATTTTTATAAATACTTAAAACCTCATCAAAAGTTCTTCCTAAAATATTACCTAAATGAGCAATAGTAACCTCCCTTTCTTCTTCTGTAACTTCTTTTTGATAAAGTACAATATCTTCCAAATGTTTCCATTCTCTTGTAAAATCTTCACCATCATTTAGTGTAACTCTTTCCTGAATTTTATGAGACTCTATAAATAAGAAGGTTAAGTGTGTTAGAATATCATAGATTTCAGACCTTCCTCTGGTAATCTCAATATTCATTTGATCTTTATCTATTCTATAACAATTTCTTCTTCTTTTTGGAGGAATAATTGAGTTAAAATGCGAGTTTTTATACCCTTCATCTGCCGTTAAATTAATATACTGGCATTCTTCGATACCTTCTGGAAGTCTTTCGATAACATACGTTAAACCGCTTAATTCTATTCTTTCCTCTCCTATAGACCCATAAATTTCTGGTCGTAAAGAAAGTAAAGATTTTCTTAAGGTTTCTCCCGAAATTCCCATTGGTTTATAAAAACCTCTACTAAATAAGTGTCGCATAGAAATATATAATTTCTCTATAGCATTTGTAGATTCTTGCGCGCGTGTTCTTGCTATTTTTTTAATTTCTGACATATTGCAATTTGTTATTCAAATATAATACTATTTCCCTGATAAAACCTTATCGTATTTATCTTCATTTTTCAACAAAATAACTGCTTCATAGATCGTTTTATCGTACTTTAAGTTGTGCATATAAACACCCTCTTTATAAAAATACCTTTCTAAAATTTCTGCTTTTATTAAAACTGAAATAATATCTTTATTTTTTGATATTTCTGTAATTTTATCTTCTGCTAATTTCTCTCTTATTTGATTATATTCTCTTAGAATGTTATTTTCTTTGGAAGCTAAAAAAGCTTTTTTAAATAAAGACTCTTGGGCTGTCACAAAAGTGGTATCAATTTTTAAATATGCTGAAAAATCATCAAAAACTGAATTTTTAAAATTGAAATTATCTAAACTATCAAGAGTTGGGTTCTCATAAAAATAACGCGTTGCAAAATTAAAAATTGCTTTCGTATTTAGTAACTCTTCTGTAGTTTCGTTTCTGTTTGATGTGTTAATCTCAATATCAGGCATTACACCTCCTCCATCATAAACAGTTCTACCATTCGCCGTCTTAAAAGCATTAATTCCTTTATCAGAAAACTTAGGAACCACTCCTGTTTTACGATCTCTGTTTTCATAATCTAATTCTTGAATACATCTTCCGCTTGGTGTGTAATATTTAGAAATTGTTAATTTCAATTGCGTACCATACATTAATTCTCTGTAACGTTGCACTAAACCTTTTCCAAAAGAACGTTTTCCCATAATTACAGCCCTGTCATAATCTTGCAGAGAACCACTTACAATTTCAGATGCCGATGCAGAACGTTCATTTATTAAAACAACAATAGGTATTTCTAAATCTAACGGTTCTTCTTTAGTATTATACGTGTTGCTCCACTTTTTTATTTTAGCCTTTGTGCTAACTATTTTTTTTCCTTTAGGTAAAAAGAAATTAGAAATTCTAATCGATTCTAATAAAGAGCCTCCAGGGTTGTAACGAAGATCAAAAACAAGCTTGGTCATTCCTTGTTTCTTTAATTTTCTGTAGGCTTTTTTTACTTCAGAAGACGCTTTTTCATTAAAACGAGTTAACGTAATATACCCTGTTTCTTCATCTATCATTTCTGCGAATGGCACAGGATTGATAACAACTTTGTCTCGAGTTATTTCTTTTTTTAGAATATTCCCCTGTCTTTCAACTTCAATAGAAAATTTACTATCTGGTGTTCCTTTTAAAAACATAGAAAGTTGGTCTCTTTCCATATTTTTTATAGATTGGTTGTCTACGGAAACAATAATATCACCGGCTTTTAAACCTGCTTTATCCGCAGAAAACCCTTTGTAAACTTCACTTATTTCAATGCCTTTTTTGGTGTAAAAAACCACAACTCCAATGCCGCCATATTCTCCTGCTCTTCTTATTTTTGCAGTTTCTACATCTTGTTCATTGTAAAAATTAGTGTACGGATCTAAGTCTTTAAGCGTGTTTTTAATTGCTTTATTTGTAAATTCTGCAGGATTAATTTCATCTACATAATACATATTTAGTTCTTTAAATAATGTATTGTAAATCTCTATTTGTTTTGCAACTTCAAAAAACTTCGATTTAAAAGAATAGGTTAGAAAAATAGTTCCTATCAATAATAAAACAACGGTTTTCTTTTTAAGGTTGAATATTTTCATCTGCTGTATTTTTTGTTTTATTGATAAATAGCGTTAATAGCTTCTCCATTTTTAAGTACAATTCTTCATAATTAATCTCATCTCTCCCAATATACGAAATCATAAAAACGTAGGGTTCTTCTAAATTATTGTAGACAATTTGTTTTTGTAAACGATACGTTTCTCGCATCAATCTTTTTAAACGATTTCTATCTGGAGCCTTTTTAAAATTCCTTTTTGCTACAGAAACACCAACCTGACAAGGAAAATCTGATGTATGTTTAGTTTGAACATACATCATTCTTAAAGGAAAAGTTTTTACAGAATTCCCTTCCGAATAAAGCTTTTCTATTAACTTCTTACTTTTTAGACGTTCTTGTTTTCCTAGCGTATTTCTCATCTTTACAAACTTACTAGAAATCGACAACTTTTTAACAATTTCTAATCGCTAACTTTAAAAAAGTTGCGTATTTTTAAGAATTATTAAAACATTGCTTTTCTTAAGATATTGTTAAATGTTAAACAATATTTCATAGATTTGTTTAAAACTATACTTTAAAGATATGAAACCCGACTTATTCCAAGCTCCAGATTATTATAATATAGACGACTTATTATCCGAAGAACACAAATTAGTACGAGATGCTGCTCGTGATTGGGTAAAGCGAGATGTTACACCTATTATTGAAGAATATGCCCAAAAAGCAGAGTTTCCAACGCAAATTATTGCTGGTTTAGCAGAAATTGGTGCTTTTGGTCCTTATATTCCAGAAGAATATGGCGGCGCAGGTTTAGATCAGATTTCTTATGGTTTAATTATGCAAGAAATAGAAAGAGGAGATTCTGGTGTGCGTTCTACCGCCTCGGTACAATCTTCTTTGGTGATGTATCCTATTTTCACTTACGGAAATGAAGCACAACGAAAAAAATATTTACCAAAATTAGCTTCTGGAGAATGGATGGGGTGTTTCGGATTAACAGAACCTAATCATGGTTCTAATCCGTCTGGAATGGAAACTAATTTTAAAGATAAAGGCGATCATTATTTATTAAATGGTGCAAAAATGTGGATTTCTAACGCACCATTTGCACAAGTTGCGGTTGTTTGGGCAAAGAATGAAGAAGGTAGAATTCATGGATTAATTGTAGAAAGAGGAATGGAAGGTTTTTCGACTCCTGAAACACATAATAAATGGTCTCTTCGTGCTTCTTCTACAGGTGAATTAATTTTTGACAATGTAAAAGTGCCAAAAGAAAATTTATTGCCAAATAAATCTGGACTTGGAGCACCGTTAGGTTGTTTAGATTCTGCAAGATATGGTATTGCTTGGGGCGCAATTGGTGCTGCAATGGATTGTTATGATACAGCTTTAAGATATTCTAAAGAACGTGAGCAATTTGGCAGACCAATAGGACAGTTTCAATTACAACAAAAGAAATTAGCAGAAATGATAACCGAAATTACCAAAGCACAATTGTTGGCTTGGAGATTAGGTACTTTAAAAAATGAAGGAAAAGCAACCTCTGCTCAAATTTCTATGGCAAAACGAAACAATGTAGACATGGCTTTAAAAGTTGCTAGAGAAGCAAGACAAATGCTAGGCGGAATGGGAATTTCTGGCGAGTATTCTATTATGCGTCACATGATGAATTTAGAAAGTGTTATTACCTATGAAGGTACCCACGATATTCACCTTTTAATTACCGGTTTAGATGTTACTGGTTTAAATGCTTTTAAGTAAAAATAAGAAAATGCATAAAGCGGAAAATCCATTTATAGGAAATTCCGCTTTTTACTAAAAATTCTTAATAAAAAAGAGCATTTATTAAAACCTCTCTTTATAAATAACCAACCACTACCGTTATTAGTATTATTTTATTTGTTATCTAAGTTAGCGTATTCTTCTTCAGATATTTTTCCTGAATAAATATCACTTAATTCTTCTATTTTAGTTAGCATAAATTTGTGTAGTTCCTCATCCATATTTTTAAGCATCTTAACATTACTAGATTTAAGTTTACCTGGAATTACATAATTATTATAGTAATAGAAAAAATAACGATCGATATCTCTGTTTGACAAAGTATTGTCTTGAGCAATTAACCATCCTAACCTTAAAGAAGAACGTCTTTGAGCTGCCGTTCCGTGGGAAGAACCATTAGCACCCGCTATAGATTGAGAAAAGTTATATGCTGGAATAACGTTAGACCAAGTTGAAGTATAGCTTTTTCTTAAAAAATATCCTGCAAAACCATCTGCTTCTAACTCGACATTAGAGGCTCCTGTAACAGAAGGGTATCCTTGTCTAAACTGTACTTGATGTGCTACTTCATGTGCAGCAATATATGCTACAGCAGCTCTTCCGTAATTTAATGCGCCATTTAACATTTCTTCTCCCCAAATAATATAATTTCCTGGAGGCCCGAAAGATAATGCATTAAAAGTACCGTTTCCAGCAGCAAAATAAAGAGTTACATTATTAAGTCCAAAAAGGCTCGATGCATTATTATTCTGTTGCTTTAAAAAATTTGTTTCACTAGTATTTATTAGTGTATTTGACCAATAAGAATTTGGGCCAAATTGAGACACAGTAGCACAATCATGTGCTATGTCCATACTATTTAAATGACTCGGTAGAAGACCCATTTCTGGGGCATTCGCATTTATAAGTGCTGTTTCTTCTACTCCTTGTTCGCTACAACTTTGCAACGAAAGTAAAAGTGCTAAAGTCATTAATTTAATAATTTGTTTCATGTTTTTTAGGGGTTAAGGGTAATGGTTGATTAATTTAATAACGAACATAAGTTTTAAATATTATTCATTAAATTAATAAAAAAGATATAGAAAATTTAATTTTTTAACAAAACAAACATTAATAACTAACGATAGTCTATTTTTTTACGAATTTAGATCTTCAAAATTTATGGAAAAAATTTTAGCTTTTGCTTTAAAAAAGATAAAAATTAAGAAGCTTTCTGTAATAAAATATTTGGGCATCTTTTACAATTAACACCTTTTTTCTTGTACTTATTACAACATTTCCCTTTAGGTTTTATACAATTTTCTGAGCAAACAGCATTACAAGTAGATTCTTGAGACAGCTGTATGGTTGGGGTACTTTCTGTATAAAAAACAATCATATCCTAAAATTATAATACTGCAAATATAACTCTTTATTTAGAATAAATAAAAATAATACTTTAACTATTAGTTAAAGATCATTTAACCCATAAGCTTTACATTAAACAAAATTTTCGGATACTTTAGCCGGTTTAATATGAAAACAAATATTCTTTTATGTCTTTTAATTTTATCCTTTAATTTACTTTTTGGGCAAAAAATTAAATTTAAACCCTTAACAACAAAAGAAGGTCTAACAAACAATTCTGTAAAAGATTTAATAAGCGATAAAGATGGTCGTTTATGGATTGCTACTTGGGACGGTTTAAATATCTATGATGGTAATCGCATCAGTTCATTCAAACATCAACAAAATAATCCTTTAAGTATTGCAGGTAACATTATTATTAGATTTCAAAAGGATAAGAATGATACTATTTGGATGCTAACGAACAATAAATCGATAAGTATTTATAAAGGAAATGGTGTTTTCAAAAATTATTATTTAGAAAATCAACCTAAAGATATTACACTTTCTAAAACAGGGTATTTAGTTATTATTTATGAGAAAACATTTTTTAGACTAGATAAAGGAAAGCTAATACCTATTAATGAAAGTGAAATTGAAAATAGCGATTCAATAGCTCCTTTAGAAAAGTATCTTTTAAAAAAACATACAGCGCTGGTTATAAATGATGTTCTTAAAGATGATGAAGGAAATATTTGGTATGCTACGCGTAAAAATGGGTTGTATATAATTCCTAATACAACAGATAATGTCGATAATAACCGTATTGATCATTATATATACGACCAGTATTCTCCTTATAGTTTTACAAGTAATGAAATTGAAAAACTGTATCAAGATGATTTTGGAAACATTTGGTTAGGACATAAAGATGGAGGAGTAAGTATGGCTTATAAAAACTCTGAAAAAATAACAACAATAATACCACATCCTTTAAATTTTCCTCATTTACCAAACGAAACTATACGTGCTATAACAAAAGATAGTGAAAGTAAAATATGGCTTGGGTATTATACAAAAGGACTCTTCTTTTTTAGCAATAAAACGAAATGTTTTTTACCATACACAATATCTGAAGCAAAAAATAATGACGATTTAAATCGTATTAGAAGTTTATATACAGATTCTAGTGGCACTATATGGGTTGGTACTTATGCGGGCATTATACGTATAGATAAAAAAGGGTATAAATTATACAATGCAGAAATAATTAATGCTTTTCCAGATAATAGAAATTATGCTTTCTATGAAGATGCACAAAAACAATTATGGATTGCATGTTGGGGAGGTTTAGCAAAATTTAACCTTACTAATAACGCGTTTGAAACGTATAAATATCAAGAACAATTAACTTCCTTTAATATTCGTCATTTTATTATAGAAGAAGACCTAATAGCAATTGCAACCGAAGAAAAAGGAGTATTATTTTTTGATAAACAGAAAGGGGTAATAAAGCAAATAACTACAAATGAGGGTATATTAGGAAATAGTATATATAATATCTATTATGATAAAAAAACTAAATATTATTGGATAGCCACATTAGGAGGCGTTAGTATTTATAATTTAGAGAAAGGTATTATAAAAAACATTACCGAAAAGGAAGGACTTCCAAGTCACATGGTATATGGTTTGCTTCCTAATAATGATAAAATATGGATAAGCACAACTAAAGGTGTTGCTTTTATAAATAAACTTAATTATAATGTATCTAGTCTTTCTCCCGATCAGGGATGGCAAGCAGAAGAATTTTCAGAAGGAGCGGCATATCAAGACCAAAAAGGAATGCTTTATTTTGGCGGAATAAACGGACTGAGTTATCTACAGCCTAATGTATACAACCAGCCAAATTATTTGCCCAAGCTAAAAATTGTTATCAATGATGATGAAAATTTTGGCAGCGTATTAAAAAAAGAATACACAGATAATAGTCTTACTATTTCTATCAACTCAATTGAATTTTCAAATACTAAATCTCCTGTTTTTTATAAACTAGAAGGTATAGATAGCTCTTGGATTAGACTGGATGATGACAAAATATTTTATGAAAATATTCCGTCAGGAACATATAATTTTTTTACTAAAATTAGAGATTTTGAGCACACAAAAAAGAACGTGTTTCAACTTCATATAGAGAAACCTTTTTATAAGACACTCTTATTTTATCTTTCGGTATTAGTAATATGTTGTCTTTTAATAACATTGTTTATCCTAAGAAAAAATATAGTTTCAAAAAAGCATCAAAAAGAATTAGAAAATAAAATAATAAAAAGAACGACTATCATAGAAAATCAGAAAAAAAACTTGGTAGAAGTTAATAGAAATCTTGAGGAAAAGAACAAAGAAATTCTTAATCAAAAAGAAACCGTTTTAGCATTGCATCATCAAATTAAAAACAAAGATTTTGAGGTAGATAAATTTAAAACCTTTGTACTTTCTTCTTTTAAACCAAAGCTTTCTAAGATGCTTGCTCAAATTCAACAATTAGAGAAAACAGCAGTTAGTAATTTGTTACATCTAGAAACAATTGGCCTCGTGCAATTAATTTCTGAATGGGATTATCTAAACCAAGTAAAAGATTTAGGTAGTTTGAAGCCGAGTCAAATTCATTTTAAAAATTTTATTACTAATTTATACGAACAAGTTCATTCAGAAAAAACAACAACAAAAGCAGTCTTTAAGTATGTTAATAATACGGATACAGATATAATTCAAATGGACGTATTAAGGTTTCGGTTATTGTTTCAATATTTACTAAACGACATTCTTAAATTCACAGAAGATAATGACGAGTTAACAGTAACTTGCGAATTAACGTTAAATACTATTTTATTAAAAGTTGAAACAACAAGTTATTTATTAGAAGAAGAATGGCATAATATTCAGCAATTTAGTCCTAATTACAAAGCGGCTGAAATATTACTTAATGACCTGGAAGGTAAATTGAGTAGAACAAATGCATCTTCTTTTGAGCTTTCTGTAAACATTCCAATTAAAACCTTTCTTAAAGAAGAGCCTGCATTTGGAAAAGTGATATTAAAGCATTTGTATCAAAAAGAAAATATTTCTAAAGAGATTCCTGTTACTTTGGTGCTTTGTAAAGAGGAAGATGCTAATTTAGTTTATCAATTGGTAAAGCATGACGATTTTCAGCTAGTTTTTGAACACGATATTCAGTCTATGTATTCGGCTATACAAAACTTGGCTGTACAATCATTCATTCTATATAATATTCCTTTTACACACGAATGTGAACAATTACTTAAGCATCATAAAGTTCAGCAATTTCCGGTTATCTATATAGCAGAACAAGTTGATTTTATTTTTGAAGAACAAGCGCTTGATGCAGGTATAAATACGGTAATACATCTTCCTGTAAGCGTCGATTTTATTCATAAAAAAATAATGGCATTAATACACCAATACCAATCGCAGTATCAATCTAAAATAGCAATATTGCGTAATAATTTAGAGAAGAAACCAATCTTAAATTTGCAAGAAAAAATTGTAAAACAAGGTATGGAAATTATTAAAAATCAATTAGGAAATTCAGAATTTAATGTTGACAAACTAATAACAGCGCTAGAGATATCACGTACTAAGTGTTACCGTGTTTTTAAAAAAGTGATGCACCAATCACCTTCAGACATCATTATGAATCTAAGGCTGCAAAAAGCAGAACAATTATTAGTCTTAGGACATCTGAATATTTCGGAAATAAGTTTTGAATGTGGTTTTAATGATCCTAAATACTTTAGCCGTCTTTTCAAAAAACATTTTGATGAGAGTCCGAAATCATTTCAAAAGCGAAAAACAAACAACGATATTCTTTAACGTAAGATTACCCCAATATTACCTTAATGTTATTGTAACAAAAATCCTAATAAACCATCCTTATTCGCTTGTAAAATGTATCAATAGTACACTTTTGTGAAATGATAATCCACCTAAAAATAGCATCACGTTTATAGTTTAGCTTCAAAAATATAAACTATTAAACCAAATGAAAAAATTAACTTTATTACTAACTTTTGTAATTAGTATAACCTCTATGTCTTGGGTTCAGGCTCAAAAAACGATAGAAGGTGTTGTGCTAGATGACTTAAAAACTCCTTTACCAGGAGCAAATATTCTAATTAAAGGTTCGGCAAAAGGAATCTTCGCTAATTTTGATGGAGAATTTAAAATTGATGTTAAAATTGGAGACGTTTTAGAAGTGTCCTTTTTAGGAATGAAAACAAAAGAAGTTCTCATTAAAAATTATAATTATCTAAACATCTTATTAGATGCGGATGCTTCTCAATTAAATGAAATTGTTTTAATTGGTTATGGTTCTTCTAAAAAAGGAGATTTAACATCTGCTATTTCTACCGTTAGTAACATTAAAGATATTGCTTCCAGACCCGTTTCTAACTTTGCTGATTTCTTACAAGGAAACGTTGCTGGTGTTACTGTAATGCAGCAAGGAGGAGACCCTACCTCTAATGCGAGTATAGTAATAAGAGGCTTTGGCTCTGTTAATTCAGAAGCTCCATTAACAGTAGTAGACGGTGTGCCTTATTACGGACCAGCAATTAACCCTAATGACATTGCTTCGGTTTCTATTTTAAAGGATGCGTCGGCTGCTGCTATTTATGGTGCTCAGGCAGCTTCTGGGGTTATTGTTATTCAAACTAAAAGAGGAAAAATTGGAAAACCACAAATAAGTCTAGATGTCTATTCTGGTTTTCAAAGTGCATCAAATTTACCAACATCTTTAAACGCCAAACAGCAAGCAGATGTTTATAATTTAGCTGCTGATAATGGTGGTACTCCAAGACAATCTGCCCATAATGCGACTCAAAACCCTTGGGGACAAACAACAAGAACAAATTGGATGGACGCTATCTTTAGAGCAGCGAGTGTATATAATGTTGCTGCAAATATAAGAGGTGCTTCTGATAAAGTGAATTATATGACTTCTTTCAACTACAATAAGAAAGAAGGTATTTTATTAGGTACACAATCTGAAAGATACTCTTTTCGTGTAAAAAATGATTTTAAATTAACAGATAAAGTTACTGTAGGTGAAAATATCTATTTTTCTAATACACAAGCCACAGGAACCAATACCTCTAGTGGTTATTCAGGTGCTATTATTAGTGCATTATACATGCCGTCTGCTGCTCCTGTTTACGATAATGAAGAAATGTTTCATGGTGTAGTTCCTTATAGCTTATCAAAATTTGCAGGGGCTTATGGAGATGTTTACAATCCTGTGTCATTGTTATTAAGACCAACAGTAGAAAACCCAGTTTCTTTTATAAATGCAAATGTGTTTTTAGATTATAAAATTATTGATGGTCTAAAATTTAAAACAACATATTCTTTTAATAGAACGAATGAAAGCTACAAAGGTTTTTTTCCTAAAAGACCAGAGTTAGGTAGAACTAGTCTAGAAAACTCATTAACACAAAGTAGTAGTATTCTTAATAGATGGGTTTGGGACAACCAATTGTCTTACACTAAATCTTTTGGAAACCATAATTTAAACCTAACAGCTATTTATTCTGCTCAATTTAGTGATTATGAATATGAAGTTGCAACAGGTAAAGGTTTTAGTAGTGAAGCTCCTTTTAATCAATATATAAAAAATGCTTCAGAAATAACCAGTTACAGTTCAAGTGCTCACGAAGATGCACTAACATCTGCAATAGGTAGAGCGATGTATAATTACAACGGAAAATATTTTGTAAGCGGAAGTATTCGTAGAGATGAAACTTCTAGATTAGCGCAAGGAAACCAATCAGACGTGTTTCCAGCAGCATCATTTGGTTGGAAAATTTCTAAAGAAGATTTCTTTAATATTGAAGCAATTAATAGTTTAAAAATGAGAGCTTCTTGGGGACAGATTGGTAACATTAATTCTGTAGGTTACTATTCTTTTGATGTGCCTTTAGGAGGTCAAACACTAATTATTGGAGAAGATGGTTTAGAGAATGACAAAGGAGTTTATGCTAAAAAGCAATCAAACCCAAATTTAACATGGGAAACATCTGAGTCTATAGATATTGGTTTAGACGCTACACTTTTTAATAATAAGTTGTCATTAACCTTAGATTATTTCGAAAAAACTACAAAAGGCATGATATTGCCTGGTTTAGAAGATGCACACCAAGGTATATCTGCTGCAGATGTAAATGGAGGTGAAGTTAAAAACACAGGTTTAGAAATTGCTGCTAGCTATACCGATGCTATTGGAGACTTCAACTTCACAATTAATGGAAACGCATCTACTCTTAAAAATGAGTTGATAAATCTAAAAGGATACAATAATAGTAACATAAATTATGTAGCTCATGATGATAATGTTAGAAGTGTTTTAACGCCCTACAGATCTGTAGTAGGTAGAGAATTGTTTTCTAATCACTTAATACCCTATTTAGGTATTTTTCAATCTCAGTCAGAAATAGATGCACATGCTAAAAACGGAAACCTTATACAACCGTATGCTGTACCTGGAGATTTAAAATTTCAGGATACCAATGGAGATGGTAGTATTAATGATGACGATAAGGTGTTTATGGATAGTTATCAGCCAGATTTAACATACAGTTTTGGTCTTAATCTAGATTATAAAGGCTTTGATCTTGGTATGGTATTGCAAGGTGTTGCAGGCGTAAAAGCATTTAATGGTTATAAATATGTTGCTTATAACGCGTCATTACAAGGATATAACTTAGATAATAGCGTTTTAAATGCTTGGTCAGATACTAATACAGCTTCAACAATTCCGAGAATATCTACAAAAGACAACAACAATAATTTTGGCACAACCTCTAGCTGGTATTTAGAAGACGCATCTTACTTAAGACTTAAAAATATAACAATGGGGTATACAATGCCAAAAGATGTTCTAAATACAGATTTACGCATTTTCATTTCAGCAGAAAACATATTTACCGTTACTAATTATTCTGGTATAGATCCAGAAGTAGGTGGTAAAGGATTAGATGTGGCTAAATATCCTTTGTCTAAAACATTTACAATAGGCTTGTCTTTAAAGTTATAAACTAATAAAATAATAAAAAATGAATACTAAAATTTTAAAAACAGTACTGATCCTTTTAGGCCTTACATGTTTTACAATAACATCTTGCTCTGATGATTTTACCAATTTAGAACCCAAAGGAAGTTCTTCTTATAGTAACTTCTGGAAAACCGAACAAGATGCCATAGAAGCAGCGAATAGCATGTACTATTACATGAAAGATGGAGATATGTTCGGTAGAGGATTTATGTGGTATATTAATGCCTCAGATGATATGATAACTGGTCGTATTAAAAGTTATGCTGATAATACCAAAAACTTTAATATTAGTGGTGATGAAAGTGGTTTAAAGTGGATGTATCCTCAAAGTTATAAAATCATACGAAGAGCTAATGATATTTTACTTAATGTTGCTACGATGGACATTAATAAAAAACTAAAAGACAAAATTTTAGGTGAAGCTTATTTTATGAGAGCTTTTCATTACCATTGGTTAGCATATCATTATGGAGACAACAGTTTAAACGGAGGAATACCTATTATTACTGAAGAAAACATGTTTGATGATGCAGGTAGCTATAAAAGACCTACAAGCGTTACAGAAAATTATAAACAAATTATTGAGGACCTAAATAAAGCAAAAGATTTATTGCCTTTATATACCGAATATAGCACAGAAGATTATGGGCGTGCTCATAAAGATGCAGCATTAGCTTACATTGCAAAAACATACTTATACTGGGCACAACATGACGCTTCTAAATATGCAGCTGCGGTAACAGCTTGTGATGCGGTAACTAATTCAGGATCTGGAAGAGCTTTGGTAGATACAAATACCCCATCTGAAGATTACAGATTATTACATAGTCATTTAAATAATTGGACTAGTGAATACATATGGTCTGTAGATTCTGGTATACAAGGAGGAAGTATATTGCCAGGAGTTATGTTAGAAAACAAAGGCTGGGGAACTTATAATGGTTGGGGTTACTATCAACCAACTCAAGAATTATATGAAGCATTTGAAAATGGTGATGCAAGAAGAGAAGTTACCATTCTTAAATTTGGAGATGAATTTCAGTTTTTTGGCGAAACAAAAAAGTACCAATCAGAAAACTCTTTATCTGGTTTTCAATTTAATAAATATATGTATGAATATCAATTTGAAAATCCAATAGGAACTTATATAAACCCTAATGGAGACTCCCCTACAACAGCATACAATATTCCTATTTTACGTTATGCAGAAATTTTACTAATAAAAGCAGAAGCATTAATTATGTTAGGAAAAAATGGAGATGCTCCTTTAAATTTAGTAAGAAATAGAGCGGGCCTTACCCCAATAACAAATGCGACTATGACAGATTTAAAGAATGAAAGAAGAGTTGAATTTGCAGGAGAATATGCAAACAGACATTTTGATTTGGTACGTTGGGGAGATGCAAAAGAAGTATACAGTAAACCTCTTCACGGTAGAATTCATACAGACCGTTCAGATCCAAATTCGTCTTATAAAATAGAAGAAATATGGCCAGCAAGAAATTTTGATGCTTCTTATATGAATGTATGGCCAATTCCGAATCAATCGGTAAATTCTTCTGGAATACCTCAAAATAAAAATTGGTAAAAAATTGTTTTTTTAATTATTTGTTTGAATTTAGAAGGTGCTATCTAGACATTTAGATAGTACCTTTTATTAATTATTTATTTATGTTTTATAGAGTCCAAAAAATTATCATCCTTTTTATTTGCTGTGTAGCAAGTATAAATGCTCAACAAAAAGTACATTCTCATAATGATTACTTGCAAAAAGTTCCGTTTTGGAACGCCTTTTCTGCCGAGGCAAGTTCTATTGAAGTAGACGTTTTATTAAAAAACAATACACTTTACGTTGCCCATAGCCAAAGTGATATTATTGAGAACAGAACACTTGAAGGTTTATATCTAAACCCTTTACAACAAGCTCTAAAGTTAGGTTTTAATGATACAAAAAACATTCATTTACTAATTGATGTAAAATCTAATGCCTATAAAACACTCCATAAAATTATAGAGGTTTTAAAAAGTTACCCTAATTTAACAGAAACAAATAAAATTTCGTTTACTATTTCTGGTAACAGACCAAAACCATCAGAATATAAAAACTATCCAGATTTTATAAAATTTGACTATCAAAGTTTAGAAAATATTTCAATTGATGCTTGGAAAAAAGTAGCACTTATTAGTTTAGATTATAGTAAGTTTTCAAAATGGAACGGGAAAGGACGTTTTACAAAAGCCGACAAGCAAAAAATAATTAACGTTATAGAAGCAGCACACAAATACCATAAACCATTTAGGTTTTGGGGTACACCAGACTCAAAAACAGCTTGGAAAGCTTTCTCTGACTTAGGCGTCGATTTTATAAATACAGATATGCCTTTTGCTTGTTATCAATATGTAAAAAACTTTAAAAAGCGTACGTACACAAACTCATTATTTTCAAAAGTATATACACCTACTTTTAAAAATGATCAGAAAAAGAAGCCTGTAAAAAATATTATTTTATTAATAGGTGATGGAAATGGACTCACCCAAATATCTGCCGCTACTTTAGCAAATAAAGGAGCATTAACATTAACACAACTTAAAAGTATTGGGCTTATTAAAACGCAATCTTCGGATGATTTTACAACAGACTCTGCTGCTGCTGGTACTGCATTAGCAACCGGAAAAAAAACATACAATAGAGCAATTGGTCTAGATTCTTCAGAAAAATCTATAAAAAACATTACAGAGATTTTGCAAATGCATCATTTTAATACGGGCATTATAACAACAGATAATATTACAGGAGCAACACCGTCATCTTTTTATGCACATCAAAAAGATAGAGATGATGAATCTGAAATAGCACAAGATTTATTAAAGAGTAAACTCAACTTATTTGTTGGAGGTGGTAAAAATCAGTTTAAGGATTTTGGTGGATTTGAAATTCTAAAATCACCAAAAGAAATTGGTACTTCTAAAAATAATAAAATAGGCTTTTTCATGTCAAATAAAGGTGTGCCTGGAGTTTTAGAAGGTAGAGGTAATCTTTTAGCTGAGGTTACATTAAACAGTTTAGCGTATTTTAAAACAAAAAAGCAGCCTTTCTTTTTAATGATTGAAGGAGCACAGATAGATAGTTACGGACATAGAAATGATACGAAAGGGATTATTAGCGAAGGGATTGATTTTGATAAAGCAATAACTACTGCTATTAAATTTGCGGACGCCAATGAGGGTACTTTAGTTATTATAACAGCAGATCATGAAACTTCTGGCTTTAGTATTCCACAAGGTAATTTAGAAACCCATGAAGTTGAAGGTAATTTTACTACATATGACCATACAGGTGCATTAGTTCCTGTTTTTGCTTACGGCCCTCATTCTAATGAATTTTCTGGAGTCTATGAAAACACCGAAATCTTTCATAAAATAATGAATCTTATAAAACTTTATAAAAAAAGTAAGTAAAAAGGGAATATAAGCAGCTTAGAAAATAGTATTTATAAATTAATTATTATCCTCTTTTTCTTTCTGTTGCTCTTTTAGCTCTGCTGATTCAAGATTTCTTGCAGACGAAAGTGCACTTGCAATTAAACCTGTTGGTATTGTAATTATTCCCAGACCTATTAATAGAATAAAGAAAGTAAAAACTCTACCACCCAAAGTTATCGGATACACATCTCCGTAACCAACCGTGGTTAGAGTTATTATAGACCACCATAAACTATGAAAAATAGAAGCAAAAGCTTTAGGTTGTGCTTCATTTTCGAAATAATAAATACCTGCAGCAGAAAGGAAGATAAAAACACCCGTTAGTATAAAAAATAAAGTAAGTTCTGGACGGATAATTCTCAAAGCAATTGCAAACCTTTCTAATGCATCACTATATTTAGATATTTTTAACGCACTTATAATTCTAAAAATTCTTAATGCTCTAATAGCCCTTAAATCGAATTGTTTTGCAAACAAAAAGGGTAAAATAGCTAGTAGATCTATAATTCCAAAAAAACTAAAAATATACTTTAATCTATGTTTCGTAATATAAATTCTCCCAAAATATTCAATCGTAAAAACCACATAACAAACGTTATTTATAATGTTAAGTGTTTTGGTCCAGAGTGGAGATAAATTAGGAAGCGTTCCTAAACAATAGACTAATATTGATAAAAAAATTAAAACCTGAATGGATATATCAAAGATTCTTCCATATCTCGTATCAGTCTCTTCTATAATAATTCTTATTCTTTCTTTTGTAGAATCATTTAGATTGTTAACAACATCAGCAGTTTTTTTAACAAATTTGGGTTTTTCAAACTTCATAGAAATCGCATCAAATGCAGTTGCAAATCTATATGAAAATTAAAGGTTTAACCCTTTTTATTATATTTAAAATATTTTAAGCTAATTTTTAACTTTTAAGTAACTTTACAAATAACTCTCTACCTTTTCTATTTCCATAAGAATTATAACAAGACTCCATTTTATCTATCTTCAAATATTTTTTAAACGAAGAAACATATGCTGTTTTATTTCCACCAAAAGGAGGTTTATCTGTATTTAAAGGCACATTAAACAGCAAACCAACTAGTTTTCCTTTAGGCTTTAACAAGTAATTCATTTTAACAATATAATCTTCTCTTAAATTTGGGTCTAGTGCACAGAAAAAAGTTTGTTCAATAATTAAATCGAAAGAGTCTTCAATATCAAAAAAATTACCAATAATTAATTGTGAAGCAGGTAAGTTAGGATTTCTCTTTTGGAGGTTATCTATGGCTATTTTAGATAAATCTACCACAAAAACATTTTTAAATCCGCTTCTAAACAAATACTCGGCTTCATAAGAATTCCCTCCACCAGGAATCAATATTTTGATTTCTTTATTTTCTAATTGATCAAAATATTCCTTTAAAGGCGGCGATACTTCACCCAAATCCCAACCAATATCATTATTTAAATATCTAGTATTCCAAGCATTTGAAGATAAATCCATTTACATAAAAATTTATACCAACAAAAATACACCTAATTTTCATTCAAAAACCGAAAAGAAACTTCTTCAATTCATTTACAACTCTCAAAAAAAATAACCTTTAATTTTAGTTATCTTAAAGTTCTGTTAAAAGCAAAATACTTTACTTAATTAATTAAACCTTTGCATCTAGAAATAGTCATACTACTTTTATCAACAACTTTAACAAATTCAAATGAAGAGATTTTTAATTCTATTTAGCTTTTTTTTAACTTCTATTATTTATTCCCAAACAAAAGACTTTCAAATAACAGGTAACATAAAATCTGCAGATGAGAAAGAATTATTAGAATCTGCAACGGTACATGTAGAAAGATTAAAAGACAGTAGTATTGTAGCCTACACAATTACAGATGCAAAAGGTAATTTTAAAATAGCTGCTAATACTTCAGATTCAAAAATAAAATTAGTAGTTTCTTTTATTGGTTTTAAACCTTATTTTAAAACAATAGAAGTAAAAAACCAAAACGTTGGTACTTTATATTTAAAATCTGCAAATACATTAGACGCCATAGTTATTAGGTCTTCTGCACCAATTACTATTAAAAAAGACACGGTAGAATTTAATGTAAAATCTTTTAAAACAAAAGCAGATGCGAATGTAGAAGATTTGCTTAAAAAATTACCTGGTGTGGAAGTAGATGCAGAAGGTAAAATTACTGTAAACGGAAAAGAAGTAAACAAAATTCTAGTGAATGGAAAACCTTTCTTTGGAAATGACCCTACAATTACAACAAGGAATTTAACAAAAGAAATTATCGAGAAAATTCAAATTACAGACACTAAAACCAATGCACAAGCTTTTTCTGGTGAAGACTCTGACGGTGAAAATAAAACCATTAATCTTACTATAAAAAAAGAAAATAATAAAGGTTATTTTGGTAAAGTTGCTGCAGGAATTGGTACAGATGATAGGTATGAATACGCAGGTTTGGCAACTCGTTTTCAACAAAGCGAAAGAATAGGTTTGCTTGCTGGAGGAAATAATATAAACTCACCAGGTTTTAGTTTTGGAAATCAAAGATCTCAATTTGGTGGTAATAATAGAAGTTTTGGTGGCGGACAAGGTATTGTTACCTCTAACAATTATGGTGTAAACTATATTAATTCTTTCAATAAAATATTTGAAGTATCAGGAGATTACTTTTACAAAAACAGTGAGTCTGAAAATACTTCTTCTAGCAGCAGAGAAACTTTTTTATCTAATGGAGAAAGTTTTTTTAGAAACTCTAGAAGCAACTCATTAAACGAAAGTGATAGCCATGATGCAAGTATCGATTTTGAAATTGAAATAGATAGTACGTTTAGAATAGATATAGAATCTGACTTTAATAGAGATTTAAATACAAATACATACAATAGTGATTCTGAAAGTTTAAATAATGACAAAATACTTACAAATGATTCTAAGACAAACTCTGTTGCAGATTCTGATAGAAAACAATTTGATAATGAAATAAATTTTTCTAAAAAGTTTGGAAACAAAGGTGCTTTTATTAGAGCAGAAATTACAGCAAACCTTAGAAAGAGTGAAACGGAAGATTTTGTGAAGTCTGAAACAAATATTTACGGTACAAATCCAGATCAAATTATAAGAGATCAATATTCTGATGGAAACTCTGATAGAAAAGAGTTTGGAAGTGAGCTTACTTACCGTTTTCCAATATTAGCTAATAAATTATTTTTTGACGTTGCTTACGAGTATGGTAATACAAAAACAAAAACAACACGTAACACATTCGATTTTAATCAAAGCACAAATGACTACACAGATTTCAGTAATTTATTAAGTACAGATTTTGAATATTTAAATAAAACAAAAAGACCAAGTGCAGAACTTGAGTTTAGAAATAGTAAATGGTCTGCTTCTGCTGAAATTGCGCATGTAAGTAGAACCTTAGAAAATAAAGATTTTTTAAGACCAGAAACAAACCTTGTAAGAGATTTTAATAATTTAGAATATGGTTTTGGAGTAAGATTTAGAAAAAGCAGAAGCAGTAGCTTTAGAGTTAGATATAACTTTAGAAACGGAACACCAGACCTATCTCAATTACAACCTTTTAGAGACGAATCTAACCCGCTAAACATTGTTACAGGTAATCCTACTTTAACACCTTCTAAAACACATAATATCCGTTTTGGTGCATCTAATTTCAACTGGCAACAAAGAACTGGTTTTTGGTCTTTTGCAAACCTGTCTTTTACAAATGATAGAGTTGTTGCAAGCACTGTTATAGACCCAAATTCATTAATTAGAGAAACAACCTATGCAAACGTAGATGGTTTTTACAGTTTTAGGGCTGGTGGAAGTTATAGTACTACAAAAAAATGGGAAGATTTCGGAAGTTTAAAAACTGAGTTTAGAGTTTTTGGTAACTATAATAAAAACATCAATTTTAATAATGGTATTAAATATTCTAGTAAAACGGCAACTATTTCTCCAAGAATTGGTTTCGATTTTAATTGGGATAAAATTTTGCAGATTAGACCAGAATATTCTATTTCATTTAACAATAACACATATGATATTGAGCGTTTTGAAAACAAAAACTTTATAAGTCATGACGTAACTATTCAAACAGCTACATTTCTTCCAAAGAAATTAGAATGGAGAAATGATATAAATTACAATTACAACCCTAATATTGCAGATGGTTTTCAAAAAAGTGCTTGGTTTTGGAACACTTCTTTACGTTATTCTATCTTAAAAGACCAAGGAGCAATTAGTATAAAAGTGTATGATATTTTAAACCAAAACACAAATGCAAGAAGAGTTGCTACAGAAGACTACATTCAAGATTCTTCTAGTACGGTTTTAAACCAATATGCAATGTTATCTTTTACTTGGAAGTTTAATAGCTTAGGAAGTGCTGGTAAAAAATTTGAACCGAGTAGTAGAATGAGACATAGAGGATAGAATCCAGAAATATAAAGGGTGATAAAATATTTTATCACCCTTTTTTTATGCTTATTTTTTAAATAATAATTGCGTTGTTCTTTTAACAAGATGAACAAGAATCTCTTTCTTTTTTAACCCCCAATTTCACTAAAATGGTTTCTAACAAACACCATTTTGTAAATACAGATTGAATTAAATTTACACCTATAAAAATGGTAAACCACATCCAATTTTGATGTACATAATAAGTGAGTACAACACTTAATAATACCATTACTCCTACAATAACTCTAAAATACTTGTTTAACATTTTAACTGTTTTTTATTTATATTTCTTCTTTTCAATCATATAATAAACCAAAGGCACAACTAATAAAGTTAACACGGTAGAAACAATGGTTCCACCCATTAATGAAATAGCCAATCCTTGAAAAATTGGATCAAATAATATCACAAAGGCTCCAATAACAACCGTTCCTGCTGTTAATAAAATAGGAGTAGTTCTTACGGCTCCAGCTTCAATACAAGCTTGTTTTAAAGGAATTCCTTCCTCAGTTCTTAAGTTGATAAAATCGATTAATAAAACTGAATTCCGAACCATAATTCCTGCCAGCGCTATCATTCCGATAAATGACGTTGCTGTAAAAAATGCGCCCATAATCCAGTGTCCTAAAATAATTCCGATTAATGATAACGGAATTGCAACCATCATTACAATAGGTGCTTTAAAGTTTTGAAACCAGCCAACAATTAAGATATAAATTAAGATAATTGCTCCTAAAAATGCGATTCCTAAATCTCTAAAAACTTCTAAAGTAATTTGCCATTCTCCATCCCATTTTACCGTATAATTATCTTCAAAATCTGGTTGTCCCAAATACATTTCGTTTAACTCGTAACCTTTTGGTAACGGAATTTCTTTCAACTTTTCTTCCATTCCTAAAATTGCGTATGCAGGACTTTCTAATTCCCCAGCCATATCTGCCAGCACATACACAACACGTTTTTGGTTTTTACGATAAATACTTTTCGCAGCAATGGTTTCTTTAATTTCCACTAAATCCGCAATTGGAACTTGATTTCCTTGTTTAGAAGTTACTTTTAGTTGAGAAATATCTGAAATGGTAGATTTTTCTTTTTCATCTAAAGTCAACACCAACCCAACTTGATTCACAGCGGTTTCATCATACAAAGTTGTAATAGGTCTGTTAGACAAAGCCATATTCATGGTATATGCAATTTGCTGCGGAGCAACTCCATACAACATTGCTTTTTCTTTATTAATTTCGAATTGATATTCAATTTGATCGTCTTCTACCATCCAATCGATATCCACAACATCAGCTGTATTTTTTAAGATATTTTGAATACTATTCGCAATTTTAATTTGCTCTTCATAATTAGGTCCATAAACCTCAGCTACAATTGTAGATAATACTGGTGGTCCTGGCGGAACTTCAACTAACTTTACATTCGCATTATATTTTGCTGCAATTCGCTGTATTTCTGGTCGTAATAATTTTGCAATTCCATGACTCTGAATTGTTCGTTCTCCTTTATCAATCAAGTTTACTTGAATATCTGCCATATTAGATCCGCCACGCAAATCGTAATGACGTACCAAACCGTTAAAAGTAATCGGTGCAGAAGTACCAACATAATTCTGATAATTAACAACTTCTGGTCTTGTAGACAAATACTGTGCAATTTCTTGGGTTACAACCCCCGTTCTTTCTAAAGTGGTGCCTTCTGGCATATCTATTACAACCTGAAACTCATTTTTATTATCAAAAGGTAACATTTTAACAGCTACAGAATTGGTAAAAAACAATACCATTGTTGCCATTAATACAACGAATGTTCCCCCTAAAAACAACCACCTTTTCGATTTATTTTCTAATAATGGTCTTTCAAATTTGTTATAAATTTTATAAATAAAACTTTCTTCTAAAGGTTTTTCTACTTTCTCTATGTCTCCTTTTTTATCTTTTTCTCTTAAGAAAATATACCCTAAATAAGGTGTAATTGTTAAGGCAACAAATAAGGATAAAATCATTGCTATGGAAGCTCCAATTGGCATTGGTGCCATATAAGGCCCCATTAAACCAGACACAAAAGCCATTGGTAAAACAGAAGCAATCACTGTAAAAGTTGCTAAAATTGTAGGGTTCCCAACTTCATTAATTGCATATAAAGCAGCTTGTTTAAACGGCAAGCGTTTCATCTTAAAATGCCTATGCATATTTTCTGCAATAATTATGGAATCATCTACCACAATACCGGTAACAAATACCAACGCAAACAACGTAATTCTGTTTAGCGTATAATCCATCATATAATAACTCAACAATGTTAAAGCAAACGTAATTGGTACTGATAAAAACACTACCAAACCACCACGCCAACCCATTGCCAGCATCACAACCAATGTTACTGCAAAGATAGAACCGATAAGATGCCATAATAATTCCGACACTTTATTAGAAGCGGATTCCCCGTAATTCCTAGTCACTTCTACATGCACATCATCCGGAATTAAAGTACTTCTTAAATGGTCTACTTTGGTTAAAATAACTTCAGCAATTTTCATGGCATCTGCGCCTTTTCTTTTGGCAACAGAAATTGTTACTGCAGGGTATTCAGATTTGTAAGTAGTAGATTTTTCACTCCCTTTTCCAAAACCTAAAGACACATAATTCAGCGGAACCTCTGGTCCATCAACAATATTGGCAATTTGTTTTAAATAAATAGGTCTGTTCTGTTGTACACCAACCACTAAATTTTCTACGTCCTTTGTAGATGTTAAAAACTTTCCGGTAGTCACTAAAAATTCCGTATCATTTTTATCAAAACTACCTGAATTTAATTGTGTGTTATTGGCTTTTATCATTTTAGAAACCGACAAAAAATCTAGCCCACTTGCAGCCAGTTTATCTTTATCTAAAACCACACGTAATTGACGATTTCTTCCGCCTATTTTATGCGTAACAGAAACATCATTTACCTTTTTAATTTCATTTTCTAATTCTTGCGCCATTTGACCTAATTGATAATCGCTGTAGTTTTCACTCCACAATGTCAATCCCAACATCGGCACATCATCAATAGCACGCGTTTTAACCAACGGAAACGTAACACCTGCAGGCATTTGATCCATGTGTTTGTTAATTTCATTGTATAATTTCACAAAAGAACGCTCAATATCTTCGCCCACATAAAACTGCACAATTACCATTGCTTTTTCATTCATAGAAGTAGAATACACATACTCTACACCCTTAATATTCGAAATTAATTTCTCTAAAGGTTTTACAACTCTCGTTTCTATTTCTTTAGGACTCGCTCCTGGATACCCCACAAAAATATCTGCCATTGGCACATCTATTTGTGGCTCCTCTTCCCTCGGAATTAAAAACGAAGCGTACACACCAACCACCATAAAAACGATCATTAGCAACACAGTCAGTTTCGATCCAATAAAGACTTTTGCAATTTTTCCAGCTAAACCTTCTTTCATTTTATTCTATTTTTTGGGCGTTTTAACAGGCTATTCGTTGCAATCTTTTTTTGCCATATATGGCAGCAAAAAAAGGATTTACACTACTATCCTTAACGCGACAATTCTTATTCTTAACTAAATTTGTTATTTTATTTTACTGTCAACTGAGACTGTAAACTGAATACTCTTTTTATTGAACACGAACTTTAGCTCCGTTAAACAACTTTCCATCCGCAGAAACAATGTAAGATTCATCAGCATTTAAACCAGATAAAACCTCCACTTCATCTCCATACGCTCTTCCTAAACGCAACCAACGCAATAGCGCTGTATTAGTTTGACTTACTGTATAAACACCAGATAATTGTCCGTTTTTAACAATTGCATCTGCAGGAATTAAAACCAACTCAGACTTTGCTTTTCTCTCTACCGGAAACTGAACCGTAGCAAACATACCAGATAAAATAGCTGCATCCGTTTTCTCTAAATTGACTTTCACTAAATACTGTCCTCCCGTGTTTTTAGCAGAAGTACTTACTTCTATTACTTTTCCTTTGATGGTTTTTTCTAAAGATTTTACTAAAACACTTACAGTAGTTCCTTTCTTAATTTGTGAAATCTCCGTTTCTGGCACCATTGCAAGTACTTCAAACTCCTTAGGCGTTTCTAAACTAATTAATGGTATTCCTGGGTTTGCCATATCTCCACTATCAATATTTTTACGCGTAACTACACCAGAAAAAGGAGCCGTAATATTAGAATATGCCAATTGTGCATTAATTTCATTCTTCTTTTGATTTGCAGCTTCTAAACCCGCTTTTGCCATTTGGTAATTAGCCCTCATGTCGTCCATTTCTTTTTGAGTAACACTTGCACTCGCAAATAAACTTTTAAAACGATTGTAATTTTTTTCAGCATTTGCAAAGGCAGTTTTAGCCTGTGTTATTCCTGCGTTTGCTTGTCCTTTTTGGGCTTGTAAATCTGTATTATTAATAGAAATTAATAATTGTCCTTTTCTAACCTTATCGCCAACATTTACGTGTACATTCTTTACATAACCCATTACTCTTGTACTTAAATCTGCACTGTTAGTTGCTTGTATTTTTCCACTTACAGACAAAAAAGGGTTGCTGTTATTTACTGTAACTTTACTAGTTGTAATTTTAATTACAGGTGTAGTATCTACTGTTACTTTCTTTTCTTCACTTCCACAACTCGTCATGAATACTGATGCTGTAATTAGTACTAATAAGAATAAATATTTTTTCATTTGTTTAATTTTTATAGGTCGCGACTGCGCTAGACCTGACAAGTTTTTTAAAGTTTATTTTTTTACTGAAAACAGCAACTCTCAACTGCAAAGTATTTCCAACCAGAAATACACAAACAACTGTCTTGATTCTTGGTTCTTAATTCTTGTTTCTCTTTTATTCTTTTGTTAAAAACTCTAAATACGTTTGTGTGTAATTATATTGATAAATTGTTTGGTAATATTCCAATTGCTTTTGTGCAAACTGGGTTTCCGCCATTAATAAATCTGACGTTTTTTCTAATCCTTCTTTAAATCTATTTTTTCTAATTCTTAAAGATTCTTCAGATTGCTGTACTGCCAAATCGGTTAATTCTAAGCTATTTTTGGCAGCTACTAATTGACGTTTTACTTTGTTCAATTCTAAATTACTTTTAGACACATATTGGTTGTATTCTAACTTTGATTTTTCGAATTCGGCTTTACTTTTCTGAGCTTTACCAAAACGTTTAGATCCTTGAAAAAGATCCCAACTTAATTGTGCCCCAATTAAATAGCCAGTTGCACTTCCTTTAAAAATTTTATTATCATATATTTCATAACTTCCAAAGGCATTTAAACGAGGTAAAAAAGCCATTCTAGCCGCTTTATTCATTGCTTCATATCCTTTAGAAGCTAATTGCATCGCTTTTATATCAGCTCTGTTCTCAGAAATAGTTTTGTTAATAACATTAAAATTAGAAACTGTTAAACTTTCCGTTGGTTGATACACAACATCACTTTCATCATTCATTAAAAATGATAGATAATTAGAGGAATTTTTAACATTACTTTTTGCAGTTTGCAACTGATTTTTAACTTCTATAACACGTATCTCTACATTTAAAACATCTGCTCGTTGTAAAATTCCTTGTTTAAAACTATTAGTTGCCATTTTATTATTTGAATTTGCAGCCTCTAACGCTTTTTCTAAAACAAAAACGGCTTTATATGCTAACTGCAACTGCATGTACGCTTTTCCAACTTCAAAAACCAAATAATCTTGTGTACGCTCTGTTTTTAAAGACATTGCTTCCGTTTTAGATTTTGCTGCTTTTCTTTGATAAAAGCCGTCTAAATTTATTAATGGTTGCTGGATTTCAATTTTTGTTGCAAAATTTTGAGTTTTGGTTGGATCATTTAGCAAAGCAGGATTGAAATCGTTCTGGGTTAAAATTTCCTGATTTAATTTAGACCCAAAAGACATTAAAGGGTTCGTAGTTGAAATACCTGTATAACTTACTGCAATGTTTGGTAAAAACACCGCATTTGTTTGTCTGTAATCTGCTTTTGAAGCATTAAATTCTTCCTGAGAAATTTTAATAGCTGAATTGCTGCCTGCAACTTTAGTTAAGATTTCTGCTTTTGAAATTGGTTTTATTTCTTGTGCTTGTAGAAACAATATTCCGACAAAGAAAAAAAGTATTGATATTTTGTTTTTCATAAATCTATGCTATTAACTAGCACAAAAATACATGTAGAATAAATGTTTGTCTGTAACCTATGTTACACGAAAAAAAAGAAGAGTGTTTTAATAGAAGACAACAATTGTTAATTTTAAGAGTATAAAAAACAGCTAATTCGTTCCTTTTTTATTCATTTTCTGACTAATTTTTTTTATAATAATGAGTACAAAAACACCTCCTAAGAATGAAACAATACAGTTAATACTAAATAATAAACCATTAAATGTTCCATTTTGCACTATCGATTGCGGATTAAAACCCAATCGCCCAAAGGACTTTATTAAAAAGACACTACCAAAAACGCCCGAAATTGTATTTCCTACAATTCCAAATGAGTACTTTTTAAAAATAAAACCAGCGCTAATTGCTCCAATTATCCCTATAAAAATACTAATTAAAGAAATTAATGTTTCTGTCATAATAGTAATTATACACTAATGTCCATAATCCATTTTATCGACTTTACCCCCCATTAATCTTTTTTGAATAATCATATATACAAAAAGAAGAATAAACCCAATAACACCCCAAGTTAAAGCAACAGATAATCCATATTCAGAAGACGCAGTATTGTAGATTGTTAAATCTTCATTAACATTATTAATTGATGGTAATATAACCGGAAAAAGTGAAGCTAAAGAAGATGTAATTCCTCCTAAAATTAATAGTGTAGACAACACAAAAGCATAACTATCTTTTTTTATTCTTTTAATAAAAAACAACCCTACTAAACCTGTAAAATAAATAATGGGAAATACTAGTAAATACGGTTTGTGTACAAAATTATCTAAAGAATTAGGATTCACAATTTGCCATACAAATAAAGAAAATACAGTTAGTACTGCCAATGCAATATTCAACTTAAAAATAACTCCTTTCAATTTTAAATTGATAGATGAATTTGTTTTTAAAATAACCCAATTAGCACCATGAATAGCTAAAGTTACAACAGAAATTAAACCAATTATAATTGTAAACCAATCGATAACTCCAGGATGCTCTGTTAAAGGACTAAAACTACTGTTCCATAATGGCAAGAAAAAATAATGTCCTTCGTAAACAGAAATTCCATTTTCTACGCCGCCTAAATTTACACCTCTAACAATATTTCCTAAAGCAATTCCAAAAAACAAAGCTAATAGTAAACTAGAAACTCCAAAGGATTTGTCCCAAATATCTTTCCACATCTGATACTTAAATTGACTTCTAAATTCTAGCCCAATTGCTCTAAAAATAATTAACCACAAAACAATGATAAGCGGTAAATAGAATCCGCTAAAAACAGATGCATAAAATGTTGGAAAAGCCATAAAAAGCATTCCCCCAGCAGCAACCAACCAAACCTCATTAGAGTCCCAAAATAAACCTGCAGATTTTGCAATTACCTCTTTGTCTTTTTCCTTTTTCGCAAAAAATAAATGAATAATTCCTGTTCCGAAATCATAGCCATCTAAAATAAAAAATACAGCTAAAACAACAGCTATTATAATGTACCAAAATATTTCCATAGTTTAATGTTTTTGAAGTTTTGGACCTTCGTTAATAGTTTTACCAACTAAGACTAAAAATAATAACCCTAGTAACATATATAAAGCTACAAAACCAAGCAACGTAAATAAAGTATTACCAGATGAAACTGTAGGCGAAACACCATCACTTGTTTTTAATAAACCATACACCAAATACGGTTGCCTTCCTAATTCTGCTGTATACCAGCCAGTAATATTTGCGATATAAGGAAACGGAACTAAAAACATAATAAACCAAAGTAATGGTTTAAAAGTGTACAATTTTCTTCGCCATAATAAGAAAATTGCTAATACCATAACACCTATAAATATGGTTCCTAAACCAACCATTATATGATACGAATAATACAAAGCAGGTATATTGTCTGGCAACTCTTCTTCTTTAAACTGATCCATCCCTGGAATTTGTTTGTTCCAATCTTGGTGTGTTAGAAAACTTAAGATATTAGGAACTGCAATTTTATTATCTAGTTTTTTCTCTACCATGTTTGGTTGCCCAATCAAGACAATTTCTGCCCCTGCTTCTTCGGTTTCAAAAATCCCTTCCATAGCTGCAAATGCTGCTGGTTGGTATTTTGCTACATTTTTAGCATTCCAATCTCCTGTAGGAAAAGCGACTAAGAGGCTAGAAATTAATCCGAAAATAACACCTGTTTTTAAAAATAGTTTTCCATATTCTACTTGTTTGTTTCTTAGAATGTAAAAAGCACCAATACCTGCTACCACAAAAGAAGACGTGACTACAGAAGCCATTTGATTGTGTAAAAAAGCAGGCAACAACCAAGGGTTTGTAAATAATGCTGAAAAATTCTCTAATACAAATTTACCATTGTCTAAAATTTCATACCCTACAGGATGTTGCATCCAAGCATTGGTAGCTAAGATAAACCAACCACTTGCCCAAGAACCTAAAAACACTAAAAAACCTGTTAAGAAATGTAATTTTTGTCCCATTAATTTTTCACCAAAAATAAAGAGTGCTAAAAAGGAGGATTCTAAAAAGAAAGAGAACATACCTTCCATGGCTAAAGTCTGACCGATAATGCCACCAGTTAATTCAGAAAACTTTGCCCAGTTGGTGCCAAATTGAAATTCCATCGGAATTCCTGTAACAACACCCATTGTAAAATTAATAGCAAAAATTTTCATTAGAAACTTTGCAGCATTGTTATACTTTTCATTATTATTTCTTAAATATTTCCATTTAAAAAAGACAATCAATAATGATAGTCCCATGGTTAATTGTGGAAATATATAGTGAAATGTGATAGTAAATGCAAATTGCAGCCTATCGTAAAAGATCATGTCTTCCATAGCCTTGTTTTAGACTATAAAAATACGAAGTATGAATGGAAAACCATGTAACTTATATTACAAAAATAAAACACTTTTTTTTATCAAAATTTTACAAGAATAATGCAAGAACACTCAACTTAAAAGCTCTTTCTATTTTGTATAAATGAGATTGTTTTTTTTGTTAATGATAAATACTTTTCATTCTATTTAAGGCTACGTATAATTGGTTTTTTAGTATGCTCTTTATTTTATTATTGCTTGAAAATTTCTGATTGACTTCTAACTCAATTCCTATATAATTTTCAGGAAATTGTTTGCGTAAATACGTGGTAAATCCGTCTGATTTCCCTAAATACGGATAATTAAATCTTACGTTTAAGTTGCTGTCTTCTTGTAAAACTTCCTTTTTAAATTGGATACAAAACGAACTTTCATTTTTTCTGGTTGAATCATAAAGTAAACCAAGATCACAATGTCTTTCAGAAGCTTTTAAAACAGGCGTAAACGAGTGAACAGAGATATGTACAACTTTTTTATTAGCAGCAATATATTTTTTAATTGAATTTTCTATAGTATCTCTATATTCAGAATAATAACCCGTTATTAATGCTTCTTTCTCATTTTCTGAAAGCAATTTTGAGAACTCTGAAAATAGATTCTTATGATGTAACGATCTATTTAACTCTATTAACAAACGACTTATTTCACTATAATGGGAAAAACTTGAAAGTGGTTGCAAATGATTAAAAACATCTAAAGCACCTAAATCTAAACCACGATGCGTATTTAAAACAGCATTATGATTTTTAAAATAAGTACGGTATATATTTGGAATAGTATTCCCCCCATGTTCGCAGGTTAATACAAGTTTCACGTTGTAAACAACTTATTTTCAGTTAAACAATCTGCCAATTCCATGTATACTTCTCTAATGTTTATGTCTGATAAATCATCATCTAATCTCTTTAAAATCCTGGTTGCTAAAGTACCTTTATCTAAAATAATTTCAATGGCTTTGTGATGCGATGTATCTATGTTCGATTTTACTAAACCATATAAATGTCTCCATACATTTTGAATGGTTGTTTCTTTCGTTAAACCAAATAAATGTAAATAATCAATATTTGTTATTATAGACTCTTCAGCATTTAGAATAGCATCATTTAGAATAGCAAATAAAGGCTCTCTAGTCCAGTTTTTCTGATCTTTTAAGGATGCTAATTTTTCAACTACGAATAGTTTTAAAACTTCAATAATTAAAACACAAATAGCAATATCTGCTTTTGGTGCTTCTTGAATATCTACCAATCTAATTTCTATGGCATTTCTATCGAACCGAGCAATAGCACCACGAGAATTTAAAAAATGATGATCTAAAATATTTTTGGTATCAAAAGGTTTAATCGCTTTTTTAATTGGTTCAAAAATGGTGGCATAATAATCTGCTTTAGAAAAAACAGCTTCAGGAATTACTAGACCAGTCATTTCTGGTATTTCCTTTTGGTTTATTTTGTAATATTCTAATCTGGCGTCTTTAAAGCCTGTATTTTTTCCTTCTAAAACTGGAGAACTTGCACACAAACCAGGAATTAAAGGTAAAAGAACACGAATAGCTGCATGTAATTGCTCAAATTCTTTATCATCAAAAAAGGGTAAATTTATATGGGTACTTTGCACATTGCCCCAACCATGCCCTTTACAATTAAAAATACGATTATAAAGCTCGTAAACCTCACTATAACTATGTTTCCAAAGTGCTGTATCTGCTAACGGATTCATTAAAGGGTGCGCTGCTGTTGGTAATAATTGGGCATCCATTTGTTTTAAAAGCGTATTTATTTCTAATACGTTTTTATGAAACTTGTCTGACAATGTATTCAAATTTTTGGTTGGTCCGTTTGTTTTTAATTCGATAACATGTGCCACTAATTCGTTACTCCAAGCAATGTCTCCATTGGAAACATCTGACGTTAATTTGCCATTTTTCTTTGTTAAAAGTGCATCTACTATTGGTGCAACTTTAAAGGTGGAATTATGGATTAACATATACTCAAGTTCAATTCCGTAAACTTCGAATAAATGATATTTTTTACCCATTTTAATCTAATCTAGTTTTAAATGCTGAAAGAATTTCTGTATAAATTGCATCTCCATAATGCAAGTCTTCTACACCAAAATCTATATTCGGGTTGTCGTTAATTTCAATAACCATTGGTTTGTTATTTACTACTTTAATATCAATACCATATAAACCTTTACCCATTAATTTAGCCGATTTTAAAGCCATACTTAGTACTTTTTTCGGTACTTTTTCAATAGGTAAACAATCTGCATCTCCGTCTTGGTCGTTTTTCTTTTTAGCGTTCCAATTATATATTTGCCAGTGTCCTTTTGCCATATAATATTTACATGCAAAAAAAGGCTTGTCATCTAAAATTCCTATGCGCCAATCATAATCTGAAGGGCAAAATTCTTGGGCAATAATAAGATCAGATTCTTTAAGCATATCTGTAACCAAAGTGTTGTATTCGGCTTCGGTTTTTGCTTTTTTTACACCAAAAGAAAATGTAGAATCTGGTGCTTTTAAAACACATGGTAAACCAACATCTTGTAACACCGAATTACGGTTTTCCTTATGAACAATAATGGTTTTTGGCGTTGCTATATTTGCATTATTTAAAGCTTCTGCCATATATACTTTATTACAACATTTTAAAATAGCATCCGGATAGTCAATAATAGCAATCCCTTCTTGTTGTGCTTTTCTTGCAAAAGCATACGCTTCGTTGTTCACCTCTGTACTTTGACGAATAAATAACGCATCGAAAGAAGTTAAACGACTTAAATCTTTAGGTTCAATAATTTCTGCATAAATGTTCATTTTTTCAGCAATATCTATAAACCTTTTTAAGGCTTTAGCATTACTTGGTGGTGCAGGATCTTTGGGATTTACCAAAATAGCTAAATCAAAGTCAGACTTTGTAAGTTTTGGAGTATCGTACCGTTTTTTTGAAAAATATTGGTTTGCAAATTCGTACACACTTTCTATGTGTTCTGCAGGAATTTCTGATTCTGAAATTGCTTTAATACTTTGTATGTTCCATTTTGTAGCATGATTAAATTTAATACGTAAAAATGGGACTTGAAAATGCTTGTAAAACAAGGCACTTAACTCCTTATATTTTTGAGCAACATTTTGTCCAAAATAAATACTTAACGTAAATTCTTGAGACTTAATATTTTTTAAACTTTGTTGAATGATATCGTCAAACTCATCAGAAACAATTCTTACTAGTTTTAACGTTTTTAAATCTACAATGTTTTTTACAGTTGGTATTGCTAAATGCCCTCTGGCTTCTGCTAAAAGCGAAACATAATAACCTTTAGATTGGTAAGAATAATCTTTACAAAGATTAAATATTCTAGCCTTTTTAAGTAGTGAAAATTGTGGATTTGTAAGATACTCTTGCGAGGAAATTACAGTAATATTCTCAATCGAAAAATTCCATTTTTCTGGTTGATTGACAACAATGTATTTGTTCATTTTAAAAGCATGATAGCTAACTTAATTTTATGTAAAATTATACTATTTTTTAATATGTTTAACATTGAGTGAAAATTATTTTTGAACCCTAAAAAACAACTCTTTACCTTGATTCTATTTTATAAAAAATATAAAAACATCCCATTTTATATATAGAGAAATAAGATTCGAAAGAAGAAAGATATCCTTTTTTATCTTCACTAAAATAGAGGTGATTTTTGCATCAAAAACCAACTTAAATTCAATTGCATATTTATAAAATAAAGAATGTTTTCCTCAAGGCATTACATCTTCAATAACTCTTAATTTTAAGTCTTTATTTCAAAAAAAATATTAAAGATGGAAATACCGCTGATAAATTCCAATTAATGTTCTTTATCTCCCTAAAAATCTTCAGATAAATTCCTTATTTAGCACATTATTATCAGATTTCAATAGAATGATAATAATCATTTCCCTACCAATAAAATAGAGTTTATATTTGCAGTATTGTTAAAAACAACCACTTTTATGGAAACTTTAGTTACTGCAAAAAAAAATATTAAAGCAAAAGGATTTTTAGATATTGAAACTCCTAATATTAATTATCGTGAAGAGATTTTAAAATTAAAAAAGGAAAAGAATGCTGTTATTTTGGCACATTATTACCAGGTTGATGAAATTCAGGAAATTGCAGATTTTGTAGGAGATAGTTTAGCTTTAGCACAACAAGCTGCCAAAACAGAAGCAGATATTATTGTCTTTGCGGGAGTTCATTTTATGGCAGAAACTGCAAAAATATTAAACCCAACTAAAAAAGTACTTTTACCAGATTTACTAGCAGGTTGTTCATTGGCAGATTCTTGTCCGCCAGAAAAATTTTCAGAATTTAAAAAACAACATCCAGATCATATAGTGGTTACATATATTAATTGTTCTGCAGAAATAAAAGCTCTGAGCGATTATGTTTGTACCTCTTCTAACGCTAAAAAAATAATCGATTCTATACCAAAAGAACAACCTATTATTTTTGCTCCGGATAGAAATTTAGGAGATTACCTAAACAAGGAAACAGGAAGGGAAATGTTACTTTGGGACGGAGCTTGTATGGTACATGAAGCTTTTTCTATGGAAAAGTTGATTGATTTATATAAAGAAAACCCTGATGCTGAAATCATAGCACATCCAGAATCTGAAGCTCACCTGCTAAAAGTAGCAGCGTATATTGGCTCTACCTCTGGGCTTTTAAGCCATGTGAGAAACAGCGAAAAGAAAAAATTTATTGTTGCAACAGAAGCTGGAATTTTATATCAAATGTTACAAGAAAATCCTGATAAAGAAATTATTCCTGCGCCAGCAAAAGAAGATAATACTTGTGCTTGTAGTGAATGTGCCTATATGAAAATGAACACTTTAAAGAAGTTATACTTGTGTTTAAAACATGAATTACCAAATATTGAAGTTGCTGCAGAATTATCTGAAAAAGCAATAATTCCGATTAATAGAATGTTAGCACTTTCTAAATAACAATTTAAAATGTTACCCGATAAAAAAATAATTTCGACTGATTTCTTGGTGATTGGTTCTGGTATTGCAGGATTAACTTTTGCGCTAAAAACTGCTACAGAGTTTACTGAAGCAAAAATTACAATCATCACAAAAGATGAACAAAGTGAGTCTAACACAAAATATGCTCAAGGTGGAATTGCAACTGTTTACAACAAAACAGTAGATAGTTTCGAGCAACACATACAAGATACTTTGTTAGCTGGAGATGGTTTGTGTGATGAAGAAGTTGTTAGAATGGTAGTCGAAGATGCTCCAGAAAGATTGCAAGAGCTCATCAATTGGGGAACAAAGTTTGATGAAAAAGAAACTGGAGATTATGATTTAGGTCGTGAAGGAGGTCATTCTCAAAATAGAATTTTACACCATACAGATATTACGGGTGCAGAAATTGAACGTGCTTTATTGGCTCAGGTTAATGCATTACCAAATATCAATTTTTTTACACATCATTATGCCATCGACTTAATTACTGAGCATCAAGTAAAAAAGAAAAAAACAAAAAGAAATGGCAAAATTTCCTGCTATGGTGCATATGTTTTAGATGTAAAAGAGTCTAAAGTAAAAACTTTTATAAGCAAATTTACAGTTTTAGCTTCTGGTGGAAATGGGCAAGTGTACGAAACAACAACAAACCCAACAGTTGCAACTGGTGACGGAATAGGGATTGCCTACAGAGCAAAAGCAGAAATTTCTGAAATGGAGTTTATTCAGTTTCACCCAACAGCATTATACAATCCTGGTGAGTATCCTGCTTTTTTAATTTCTGAAGCTGTTAGAGGTTTTGGTGCTAAATTAAGAGATTGTAATGGTAATTTTTTCATGCATAAATATGATAAAAGAGAAGAACTAGCTTCTAGAGATATTGTAGCAAGAGCCATTGATAATGAGTTAAAAAAGAGCGGAAAATCGCATGTCTATTTAGATTGCACACAATTAAATCAAGATAAATTTAAAGAGCATTTTCCTAACATTACAGAAAAATGTGCTTCTCTTAATATTGATGTTAAGAAAGATTACATTCCAGTAGTTCCTGCATCACATTATATTTGTGGTGGTGTAAATGTAAACAAAAAAGCAAAAACATCTATCAAGAAATTATATGCCTGTGGTGAAGTAACTAGAACTGGTTTGCACGGAGGAAATAGATTAGCTTCTAACTCTTTATTAGAAGGATTAGTATACGCTCATAAGGCTTTTCTAGACGTTTCTAAAAAATATAATAAAGCCAAAACACCAAAAGATATTCCTGTTTGGAATGATAGTGGTATTGTTAAAAACATGGAAAAAGTACTAATTACGCATGATAGAAATGAAGTAAAAACTATTATGACGAATTACGTGGGTATTGTGCGTTCTAACGAGCGTTTAAAACGCGCCGAGAAAAAGTTAAGCGTACTTTATGAAGACAATAAACGCCTATATGACCATTCTGAACTTTCTGTAGATTTATGCGAATTAAGAAACTTAATTACAACTGCATATTTAATTACGCAGTTTTCTAAAAAGAGAACCGAAAATTGTGGTGGCTTTTATAGTTTAGATTGTATCTAAAAAAATGCTTGCGAACTAACGTTCAGAGAAACTAGCTAAACTTGGTAATAACAGCAACTAACTCGTTTTTCTGTACTGCACCAGATTGACGCCAAACTTGTTTACCAGACTTGTATAAAATTAAAGTAGGTACACCTCTAACTTGGTATTTAGCTGCTAAAGTTTGGTTTTTATCTACATCTATTTTAACAATAGAAATTTTATTACCTAAAGTCTCTTTTACTTCTTTTAAAATAGGACTCATCGTCTTACAAGGTCCACACCATTCTGCAAAAAAATCTACTAAAACAGGTTTCTCTTGATTGATTATTTCTGTAAAATTCATAATTATTATTTTTTAATGACCTCAAAAATAATTCTAAATAAAAATATTTAGTGTCACTTTTGCTATAGTTCTAAAACTTTAATACTATTTCTAAAAAGTTTAATTTTATTTTCATTTTCTAGTTTTTTTAGTAGTCTAGAAATCACGACCCTAGAAGTGTGTAGATCTTCTGAAATTTGTTTGTGAGTCGTGGTCAACTCATCATTCTGATTTACCATTGCTTTGTCTTTTAAATACTTAAAAAGACGTTCATCCATCTTTAAAAAAGCAATTGTATCTACTGCATCTAAAAGTTCATCTACTCTATTATGATAGCTTTGTAAAATAAAAGATTGCCAACTTTTAAAATTGCTTAACCAAGCTGTCATTTTTTCTTTTGGCAACATAATTAGTTCTACATCTGTTTCTGCAACTGCTCTAATTTTGCTTTTATTTTGCCCCATACAACAAGATAGTGTCATGGCACAAGTATCTCCTTTCTCTAAATAATACAGTATCAATTCTTCTCCTTTCTCATCTTCTCGAAGAATTTTAATAGCACCAGACAATAATAATGGCATCGATTTTATATAATCTCCTATCTCTATAATTGTAGTTTCCGCAGAAAAAGTTTTAGGAACGCCAACTGTACCTATTTCTTTAATTAAATCTTCTTCGAAAAGATAACCAAAATTTGCGTCTAACTCACTTGTCATTACACCTTATTTTTTACATCTATAAAAGTAATGAAATGATTTGTAAAAAGAGAATTTCTTGTAACAACAAATACCCGAGAAAAACTCAGGGTTTTTCACTAAAAAAAAGTTATTTATTTTGCTTTTTTGTCTGTACTCATTAATAAATAGACAGCAACAACCAAACCAACAACAACTACTGCAAAAACACCAATCATAATTGTGCCATTTACCCAAGAAACAAGTGGTACGTTTAAAAACTTCATATTCTGTTTAATTTTATTGCAAAATTAAACAGAATATGAAGTTTAAATTATGATATAAATCAGTTTTTAGAAATTTATATTCAAAATATCTCCACTTAATTGTAATAATTGTAATTCAATTAATTTCGCATCGAATTTTGCATTACTAAAAGCTGTTTTAGAATTGATAAAATTTATCTGAGCTTGTCTAAACTCGATAGAAGTAACTTGCCCCAATTTGTAACGTTCTTTAGTTCTATCGAAATTATTTTGAGTTGTAAAAACATTTCTCTCTTGCGCTTTTAGAATGAATAACTGATTTTGATAATTCTCCCAAGTATTTTTTAGCGTATTTTCTACAGTTACTTTTTGCTGTTCTAATAATATTTGCTGGTTCTCTAAAGCTATTTTTGAATTCGCAACGCGTGTTTTTGTACTTCCACCATCAAACAAATTCCATGATAAATTTAAACCCGCATTTAAGCCGTTAGATGTTGAACCTGCTAAAAAAGAGGTTGCGGGGTTTTCACTTTTATTCCAACCATAAGAAGTATTTAAGCCCAAAGAAGGTAAATAATTTGCCTTGTTTATTTTGATATTAAATTCGCTGATGGCAATATTTTTTTTGTTTTGTTTTAAAATTGTATTATTTGCGATTGTTTTTTGTTGAAGTTCATCAAAATTCATCATTTTAATAAAATCTACTGCGGTTTCTACCACATAATCTACCTCTTTTTCTACTCCTAAAATAATATTTAAGCCACGTTTTACGTTACTTAATTGCTGATTGGCACTTATTAAAGTAATGCTATCATTATTAACATCTACCTCAGCATTTAACAACTCTAATCTGGTAGATTGCCCATATTCATATTGATATTTTGCACGCTGCAATCGTTGTTTAGAAATAGACAAAGCCTCGTTTAAATTCGACTTATTTTCAGACAATCTTGCAATTTCAAAATAAGTAGTAAACAACTGTAAATAGGTGTTTTCTATCGTTTCTTTTGCTTGTAATTCTGTTAAATTATAGGTTTCTTTTAATTGCTGATAATTGTACTTTCTACCTAAACCATCAAAAATAATATAGTTTACATTTAAAGATGCATTATACGATTTTGTTACGGCACCACTTACAATCGTAGAAGTACCGTCTTGTCTATTAATCGTCTGATTATCGTTTCTATAATTTGCACCAGAAGAAAGTGAAGCCGTTGGCAAAAAACCTGTATTATAAATACTGGTATTGTTTTTTGCAACTTCTAAATTGTTGTTTGCTATTTTAATTCCGAAGTTATTCTCTAAGGTAATTTTTAGCGCTTCTTTTTTAGTTAAAATTTCTTGTGAAACTCCTTGTAAAGTCGATAAAAAAACGACTGCCAATACTGTGTTTTTAATGATCTTCATTTTCGTCAAATTTAGATTCTATAATAGCTCTTTCTACTTCTTCTTTAGTAACTTCTTTGCCAGTTATTAACCATTTTACCCCCACTTTTATCGAGTTAGAAACAGATAATAATAAAGGCAACATTACCAATGTTAAAATGGTTGCAATTGCAATTCCGTATGAAATAGAAATTGCCATCGGAATTAAAAATTGTGCTTGCCTACTTGTCTCTAATAGTAAAGGTGCTAAACCCGCAACCGTTGTTAAGGAAGTTAAGAATATTGCTCTAAAACGAGATTGACCAGCAGCAATTAATGCATCGTCAAATTTCATTCCTTCTTTTAAATAATTGTTGAATTTACCAATTAAAACCAACCCATCATTTACCATAATTCCTACGAGCGCAATAATTCCTAGAAAAGATAAAATTCCTATTGAAAAATTATGAAAATAATGCCCCCAAACAACACCAATCATACTAAAAGGTATCATAATAATTAACAGAATTGGCTGGCTATAAGAACGGAATGTGAATGCAATTACAATATAAATCAACAATAAAATAATTGGCCCTACAACACCTACAGAATCTGTAGTTTTCTTTGCTTCTCTATTCTGGCCTTCATATAATGGTGAAACTGTTGGATATTTAGATATTATTTCGGGCATAACACGCGTTTTAATATCAGCTAAAATTTCTGTTGCACTTGTTTCAAGATCCTTTAAATCTGCAGTCACTTGTATTTCTCGTTGCCCTTTTAAATGATTAATTGCGATGTCTCCTCTTTCTATAGTATAATTTGCAATTTCAGAAAATGCAACTCTGGTTCCTGTAGGTGTAGAAATACGCATGTCATCTAAATTTTTTATAGAAGACCTGTCTTTTTTATCGTATCGAACCCAAACTTTAATCTCATCTTGTCCGCGTTGAAAACGTTGTGCCTGAAAACCAAAGAAGCCATATCTAATTTGCGCCATAATAGATTGCAAATTCAACCCTAATAAATAAGCGTTGTCTTTTAAGGTTATTTTTATTTCTTTAATTCCCGCAGGATCATTGTCTGAAATATCTTTTAAAAGTGCATTGTTTTCTAGCTCTAGTTTTAATTCTTGTTTGGCAGCTTTTAGTTCATTTATATTATTACCTAAAAGGGAAACCGCAACAGGGCTTCCACCAAAATTACCTCCAGAGCCAATAATTAAACTTTCTACACCATATACTTTACCTACTTTATCGCTAATAGAATTGGTAATTTCTGGTGATGAAAAATCTCTTGCTTCACCAGGTAATAAGTTTACAGTTAAAGTAGCATTTGCACTTCCTGGACCAATTCTTTTAATTACATTTTCTACAACAGAAATATTTCCTGTTTGTTTTTCTGTATATTCTTTGTTTGTAATCCAAACTTTTTCTTCTATAGATGAAATAATTGAATCTGTAATCTGCTCATTGGTACCTTGCGGCATTGTTAACGTAATCTGAACTCGATCACTGGCAACTCTTGGAAAAAAAGCTTGTTTTACAATTCCTGCATTCATTGCTAAAACACTAAAAATAACTAATGCTACTGGTATTGAAAATGCTAAAATTTTGTTTTGTAAACAGAATTTTAAAAAAGGCAAATAAAAAGTATCTCTTAATTTTACTAATAAGCCATCTGCAGCTTTGTTTATTTTATTAAAAAAAGTATCCAGTGCATTCGTCTTTTTTTCTTCGCCATTTTCTAATCTTTTTCTGTCTAAAGCTTTCGAATGCGCAATATGTGCAGGTAAAATAATTAATGCTTCTATTAAAGAAACCGTTAAAGTTAAAAGTACAATGGTAGAAACTTCACCAAAGAAACTTCCGATTCTACCGTCCACAAAAAAGAAGGTTGAAAAGGCAATAATTGTAGTTAATATTGCGGAAACAATTGGTGGAATTACTTCCATCGTTCCGTCTATAGCAGCTTGAATTTTCGTTTTCCCTAAATCGTAATAATGATGGTAAATATTTTCTCCAATCACAATACCATCATCCACCAAAATACCAATTACTATTATCATTCCAAAGAGTGATAATACATTAATAGTTACATCGAATTGTGCGGCAAAAATAAACATTCCGAAAAACGCAATTGGTAAACCAAAGGCTACCCAAATTGCCAAGCGTAAGTTTAAAAATAATGCTAAAAAAAATAGTACTAATAAAATACCTACAACACCATTTTCTATTAACAATTTTGTTCTTCCGTTTAAAGTGATGGAAGCATCGCTAGAAACATTTAATTGCACATTTTGTTGCTGCTGATTAAATTTATGAATGTATTCTTTTATTTTATCTGCAGAAGAAATTAAATCTTCATTATTGGTGTTACTAACGGTTATATTAATAGCTAAGTTGCCATTATAGTACAATCTATCTGGATTTTCGGACCATGTATCTTTTACCGTACCAATGTCTTTTAAACGAATAATATTTCCGTTAGGACTTGTTCTAACAATTAAATTCTGAAGTTCTACACCATAATAAGAACGATTACTTGCTCGAATTAGATAATCTTCTTCAGACGTCTTTATGTTACCACCAGTAATTAATATATTAGAATTTCTAACAGCATTTGCAACTTCTGTGAAAGACATATTATACGAACGCAAATCGCTTTCTCTAACGGCAATTTCGATTTCTTCATCTGGAAAACCAGAAATCTCAACTTGAGATATTCCTTCAATTCCTCGAATATCATTTTCTACATTTCTAGCATATTGCTTTAACGATTTTAAAGGAACATTTTCTCCACTAACTGTAAAACTAATGGTAGGTCTAACACTTTCTACTTTAGCGATTACTGCGGGCTCCATACCTGAAGGAAAAGACGGAACTCTATCTACCGCATTTTTTACATCAGACAAAACAACATCTATATTTTTGCCCTTTTCTACTTCTATATTTACACTTGCAGAATTTTCTCTAGAAACAGAGGTTACTCTCTCTACTCCCACAATTCCTTTTAAATTGTCTTCAATCTTTAGCACAACACCTTCTTCCATTTCTGCTGGTGAGGCTCCTGGATATGCTAGATTAATTCTAATTAATTGCGAATCTACTAGTGGAAAGAAAGAGGATTTCATACTGAAAGCACCAACGGCTCCAAAAACAATAAATGCAATAATAATTACATTTACAGCCACTGGGTATTTTATAAAATAAGTAATGATTTTTTTCATAGCTTATTTCTTTTTGTTGATTTTTACAATCATACCATCAAAAGCACCAGGCAAAGTTTGTGTTAAGATTTTATCGTTGTCTTTTAGTCCTTTAATTACAACCCTTTCAGACCCAAAATAAACAGGATTTACCGTTACCAAACTTAAAACACTATCGTTTTTAACGGTATAAACGGCAACATTATCTACCAATAATTTTCTAGGAATCTCAATTGCTGCTGTTTCAGATTTTGCAATTAAATTTGCTTCTAAAAACATTCCTTCTTTTAAATCTGGGTGTTTAACATCTATATATGCTTTTATTGTTTGCGAAACCTGATCTACTTTACCGTTTACACGCACAACTTTACCCGTATAGTTTCTAGTTTCTTCTAAATTAGAAAGTGCTACAGAATTGCCTACTTTTAACAAATCTGCAAATTCTGAATTGATGGAAACTTCCATTTCATAAACACTTGGGTCTATAAATTCCCCTAATTTTTGTCCGACTCTTACTAAAGTACCAGGACTTACTAGCGCCTCTGTTAACGTTCCTCTAAAAGGTGTTTTTATTTGATATTTTGCAAAACGAGCTTCTAAATTTTTTACATTATAATAAGCAGTTAAAATTCCTCTGCCAGAAATAAAATATTTTTCTTTATCTGATGAAAAATTCGGCAATTTAGAAGTTGATTTGTTCATATCAAACCCTTTAATGTAGGTTTCCCACTTCGAGAACTCTACAGGGTAATCTAAACGTAAATCTGGTAAAATTGCAGTAATTAAATTATTTAGATTACTTTTCTGAGACTGCAAGCTTGCGTAAAACTCATCACTATTAATACTTAATAAGACTTCACCTCTATAATAATTTGTACCCGCTTTAAAAGGCTTATTAGATGCTTTTAAAATCCCTTGAACTTCAGAAAATATTTCTATTTTATTTCTCGCAGTTAAGTTTCCGCTAGCAGACAAAATAATAGGAATCGATTTGTTCTCTACCGTATCTACAAAAACTGTTTTTATTTGTTTCTTATATTTTGGCTTGGGTTTTTGGTTTTTATCAATTAGATAATTCCCTAAAAGAATAGCACCTACAATAGTTAAAACTCCTAGAATAGCTAGAATAATTTTTCTCATAATAAATAAAGTTTACCTTTTTTAGAATAAAAAAAGGTTTTGGTAGTTTGTACAAAGATAGTTTTTAGACTAAAAGTATTTTATGAGGTTTAAAAGCAATATGTTAAAGAAATGTTATAATTATTAAATTTAAACTAAAAATTATAGAATCACTTTTTTTTAGCATCTTTAGATCTTCAAAAGAAAAATAACAATGTCTTCTAATTTTAGAATTTCTAGAGCCTTTAAAAATGCAAAAAGAATTAGTTTTAATACAGATTCCAAATTCGTGTTTTTTAGCGATTCTCATAGAGGAAACAACGGTTTTACAGAAGATTTTGCTCGCAACCGAGACATGCTCAAACATGCATTAGAGTATTATTATAAGAATGATTTTACTTATATTGAACTGGGTGATAGAGATGAACTTTGGAAAAATAGACGTTTTGAATCCATTTTTAGAGCCAAAAAACACATTTATATGTGGTTGAAGAAATTTCATGATAAAGACCGATTACACTTAATTTTGGGGAATCATGACATGAAGTATAAAAATGCAGCAACAATTCGTAAGAATCGGCACTATTATTACGACTCAATATCTGACACAAAAAAGAACTTTTAATTGGTACATCATTTTCTGAAGCAATTGTTTTAGATGATAACAGGAAAAGGCATTTTTTTACTACACGGACATCAAGCAGATTGGTTTAATTATGTGTTTTGGAGGCTGAGTAGTTTCTTGGTAAAAGTACTTTGGAACCCCTTACAAATTCTAAGTTTTTCGGACCCAACAAGTCCTGCCCAAAACTTTAAATAATGTATAAAAGTGGAGTGTAAATTGGAAAAATGGATTCAAGAAAACAACAATCAAATGATGATTACTGGTCATACACACAGACCTCATTTTCCTAATGAAAATAAAATTTGTCTTATAAAATGGCACATTATTACCAAAGAAAACGGAACTATGCAAATTAAGAGACCCCCTCTAGAAGGACCAGAAAGCTTAACCCATTATATGAATTAATTTGATTTGTTGTACCAACACAAATACCGCGTTATTTTTCTCTTCTATAGATGAGATTCCTTCCCAAATTTGGGAAGCTTTAGGTTGTACAAAAAACACCTACTTTCATCCTGATTTTCTAAAAGCTCTAGAAAATAATCACACTAAAATTACGTTTCATTATATTGTTTTAGTAGATAATAAAAATAAACCAACTGCTTTTGCAAGTATAAAAATTATTGATTTTTATTTAAAATCCATTAAAAACGACTTAAAGTTTTTAAGAAATATCGGCAGAAAACTACACGTATTTCCAAATAAAAAACCCTTGAAATTATTAATTTGTGGAAACACATTTGTAAGTGGAGAACACGGTGTTTTCATAAAGGAAAATCAAGATAAAAAAGCCATTGTAAAAGAACTCGCAGAAAGTATCAATCATTTTGTAAATTCTGATAAAAAACTAAAAAAACAAATTGATGCATTCTTAATTAAAGATTTTGCAAACGAATCGCTGTTTATTACAGATGAATTAAAAGAATTTAGTTATCATCCGTTTTCTGTAGAACCAAACATGATGCTTCAAATTGATGAAAATTGGCTAAATTTTGATGCTTATTTGGCTTCAATGAAAACGAAATTTAGAGTAAAAGCAAGAAAAGCTTTTAAACAAAGTATAAACCTTCAGGTAGAAGAAGTTACAACAGAAAACATCGAAGAGCAATTAGCAGAAATGACAACTTTATATGAAAAAGTTGCTTCGAATGCAGGTTTTAATTTAGGCAATTTCAATTTAGAAACCTATACCCAATTAAAAGAAAAATTAGGCGAAAACTATATTCTAAAAACGTATTGGTTAGAAAATAAAATTGTAGGTTTTCTTTCTGGTGTAATTAACAAAACATCTTTAGATGCACATTTTGTAGGTATTGATTATCGACTAAATAGAGAACATGCAATTTATCAACGAATGTTATATGACTACATAGAAATTGCTATCAATAAAAAATTAAAAATAGTAAACTTTGGAAGAACTGCTAGCGAGATTAAAAGTTCTGTTGGTGCAGTTCCGCAAGATTTAACCATGTATCTTCGTCACAAGAAAACGATTAAAAACAAAATTTTAAAGTTATTTTTGCAAAGAGTTCAACCAACTCCTTTTCAACAAAAATTTCCTTTTAAAAAATAGAAATAAATGCAAACTAGTAAAGAATTAATTGCCCTTTTAGATTTAAAAGATTTAGGAAATAATATATTTAGCGGAAATAGTTATACTATTGGAAGTCCGAATGTTTTTGGAGGCCAAGTACTAGCACAAGCCGTAAACGCCGCTTATAGAACAATACCAAAAACTCGTTTTTTACATTCTTTGCACGGTTATTTTTTAGAAGCAGGAGATTTAACAATTCCTATTCATTACAAAGTGGAAGAAATGCGAAACGGTGGAAGCTTTTCAACTAGAAGAGTAACTGCAATTCAACGTGAAAAAACAATTTTTATTTTGGCGGCGTCTTTTCATCAAAAGGAAGATGGTTTCGAGCATCAAGCAACTTTTGATTCGAATATAAAACAGCCAGAAGAGTTATTAAGTTGGGAAGATATGTTGGTACAGTTTGGTGATTTTTTACCAAAAACGACCAAAGATTTTTTAAGCGTAAAAAGACCTATAGAGTTTAAACCTGTTAGAGTTCCAAACCCTTTAGACCCTAAAAACTTACCGGCAACAGAACAAGTTTGGTTTCGCTTAAAAGGAGATAGTCATGATGGTTTAGATATAAGAACCAAACAAGAAATTCTTACTTATATTTCTGATTATAATGTATTAAATGCAGCTTTTAACCCTAATGGTAGCGAGTATAACTTTGGGAACACACAAACCGCAAGTTTAGATCATTCGATGTGGTTTTTTAGAGATTTCGATTTTGATGACTGGATGTTATTTTCAGCAGAATCTCCAAATGCCTTTGGCGCTAGAGGTTTAGCGAAAGGAAACATCTTTACAAGAGATGGAAAACTAGTTGCTTCTTTTGCACAAGAAGGATTGTTAAGACCTAAGAAGAGTAAAAAATAAGTAGTTTCAGTATTAAAAATTAAAAAAAATATTATGAGTGATGCTTTATTATACGTTTTCACCACAAACGGATTGTTATTTTTAATTAGTATTATTTTTTGGAAATTTCCACCGAAAAAAATCAATAGCCTTTATGGTTACAAGACACCAAAAGCACAGCAAAATCAACAAATATGGGATTTTGCAAACAGTACTTTTAATAGGAGTTTACTAATCTATGCTGGTATTTCTTTTCTTGCAGGTTTAGCTTTTGTAACATTTTTAAATGCCGAATTAACCTGGCAACCAATGGCTTTTGTCTTTTTATCAATAATTGTAAGTATTGTAAAAACAGAAAAAGCATTAAATGATAATTTTACGGAAGAAGGTAAAAAGAAAAAAATTAAAAAGTAGCCATAAAGGAAACAGATAAATTTCTTCCTGGTGAAGCAACGCCAGATGCGAACTCTATATAGTGCTGATCTAATAGATTATCTAATCTCGCTTGTACAGAAAAGTTTGTATTCACTACATACCTTCCATTTAAGCCTAATGTAACCCAACTTGGTGCACCAAAATACATATCTATATCTTCAGTTGCATTTGCATCGACAATTGGTGTTAAATCATGGTTGTCAATTCCTTCTGTAATGTTAAAATCTTCAATATCTTTTTTAGCATTAAAACGAATCGCCGCTCCCAACTCAATTTTATCTGCTCTATAATTCACTTCAAAATGACCAAATAAAGGAGGAATAGAAGACATTGGTTCATTTGTGTCATAGGTTCTTCCTTTTGTATACGTTATAAAACCAGACGTTTTCCAAGCATCGGAAATTTTACCTAAATAATTGGCTGTAAAACCAGTAATGTAAGCTCTTTTTTTATTTTGATTAGAGACTGCGTTCCCAAACTCTCCATCAAATTCCACTTGCTTTATACTTCCGTCTGTGTTATAAACAAAGTCTCTTTGAATGTAATTATCTAATAAAGTGTAATAGACATTGGCTCCAAAACGGAATTTTTTATCATTAAAATATTTCTGAACTCCAATTTCTGCATTGTATGCAAATTCTGGAGTTACATTTATATTTGGTACGGTAACATTGCCTGATTTTTCTCTAACTCGACCAACATCATCAATGTTTGGAGATCTAAAACCAGAAGAAACAACACTGTTTAATTGCCAATTTTTATTCGGTTTGTAAACATACCCTAAAGTTGCAGTTACAGCAGAATGATTTGCTTGAATATCACTTTCGGGTAATTGAATAAATGATTGATCAACCCACGTTGCATTTAAGTTTGTATTTGTAAAACGAATACCCGAGTTTAAAGTAGATTTACTATTAATATCTTGTCTATAATCTATATAAATTGCAGAACTTAAATAATTACTACCACCATCTGGATAACGAGATTGTACGTTAAAATTGTTTGAAAAACCATCAATCTCTCCGTTTACAATGTTTAGCTCTTTACCAATAGCATTTGAATTTACATCATTATAAGCAAACTCAAAACCATAAGAAAGTGTTCTTTTCTTATCTTCTGTTAGCGATATTGAAAAGTCTCCATTCAAACTAAAAACATCTACCGTTTCTTCTCTGTAAGATCTATCTAAACTGCCAAATTTACGTTGAATTCTGCTTTCTTTTAAATTTTGATACGCTGCGGTTATAACTCCGTTTTCTATCCAATTTTTATTCGGATTTAGTAATAATTGCGTAGATGCTAAAAATCTTTCTTGTGGGCCATAGAACCATTCTGCGAACTTTAACTCTCCTTTTTTCAACTCTGCTAACCTGTCAAATCTTGGTATGTCAGATGATGTAGAATATTGAAGATTCACCTTTAAATCTGTACTTTTTGACAATGGCACAAAGAATTTTTGTAAAACATCTGTCTGATTATAACCTGTATTCCTTTGCAAATTCGGATCAGTATTTACAGTAGGATTCTCTTTGTAATTTCCATTGCTATTTTCTGAGTAGAAAAACACTTTTCCCCAAGTATCAAAACCATGAGCACGATTTTTACCTGCTTTTAAATCGCCAAAATCACTATATGAAACACTTGTTAAAGATGCCCATTTTTTCCTTCTAATTTCTGCGGTAACATTGGTTGTAATTTCATGGTTTACTGTTGAAAACCTAGAAAATAACTGACTCTTCACTTCGTTTTCTTCAGATAATTTTGGCGTTTTTGTATAATAATGAATTACACCACCCAAGGCATCTGAACCATAAACAACAGAAGAAGGTCCGAAAACAACTTCTGTTTTATCTAACATATTTGGAGTAACTGTTATTGAGCTTTGTAAATGTCCTTTTCTATAAATAGCATTGTTCATTCGAACACCATCTACCACTAATAAAACACGGTTAGATTCCATACCACGAATTACAGGGCTTCCACCACCAAATTGAGATTTTTGCACTTTTATCCCAGGAATTGTTGCTAATAAATCTGCAGAGGTTTGCGGTGAAACCTTCTGAATATCTCTCGCATTTAGAACAGCAATTTGTTCTGCAATTCTGTTTGTTTTTTCATCCGTTTTAAACAAAGAAATTACTACTTCATCTAATTGCTCAGATTCTTTGGTTAAATAAACAACATAGTTTTTAGATTTTATAACCGATTTCCTCACTCTTAAAACCGAGTAAGAAAGGTGAGAAAACACTACAAATTCATTGTTTTCAAAAATAGAAATATCTGCAAAACCATTATTATCTGTAATTATGCTAATCGTTTGTTTGTCATTAAAAATACTTGCATTTTTAATAATTTTACCTGTTTGCTGATCTATGACCTTTATTTTTTGTGAAAAAGTAAAACCACTAACTAAAAAAACGATTGTAAAAAGTAAATTCTTCATTAATTAAAAACTGTTTCTAAAATTTGTAACGATTTCGGTTTCCTAAAACCGTCCAAATGTAATTCAAAATATCTAATTATAATTTGCAATACTAATTGCCTCTCATTTTTACTAAAAGACACGTTTTCTATACTATCAAAATTTATGCCTAACAGCTTTTTAAATTGATACAATTCGTTACCAGAAATAACATTTTTATCAGTTATTGATTCTGAAAAACTTCCATTTAACAAATCGAAACCATAAATTGAGGTTTCTGTGGTATCTGGATAAAACCCTAAAAAACGAGAGGTATTTAATAAGAAAAGCAAATGAAAATTAGCCATTTTATCATGAACATCTAACCAAGTTAAACTTGCTTCTAAATAATTGTAAAAATCTGCATTCTTTTCTTCTTCTTGAATGCTATTAGATAATACTTCAGAAAGGAATAACACCACAGATTGTTTTACAATATCTCTGTAAATTGTTTTGTACGGATTTAAAATTTGAACTTCTTTTAAAGTGTGAAGAGAACTCTTAGAGCTATGGTTTGCAACTAAAGTTAATTGCGTTAACGGTTGAAAATAAGCTATTTTAATCCCGCCTTTTTTCGCTTTTAAAATCCCTTTTATAATGTAAGATTTTATACCTTCTTGCTCGGTATAACATTTCACTATTAAACTAGTGTCGCTATACTTTAAGCTACTTAATACAATTGCTTTGGTAGTTACAACAGCCATTTAATTAACAATTGCTATTTTTGTAACTGAAGTTTCAGATGCGTCATCATTAGAAAGCAAAACGATGTATACACCAGATGCCACTTTATTGCCTGCTAAATTTTTCTTGTTCCAAACTACTTTTCCTCCTTGTAATTCTTGCCCTTCCACAACATTGGTTTCATACACCAAATTGCCTGCAACATCTAATATTTTTACGTTTGTTCCTTTAGGTAAATGTGTACCGTTTCTACCATCTATAGTGATAGTTTCATGATTTCTCAATGCAGGGTTTGGATACGCGTAAACTTCACCTAAAACATCACCAAAAGGTGCAACATTGCTATTATAGGCAACAATACCTTTGTCTGTAGCAAAGTATACTTTACCTGTAGAATTATCTACTCTAATCTTTAAAATTCTATTGGAAGGTAAAGGTGAGTTTTGCTTGCTAAAATTTGCAATTGTTTTTTGCCCACTTGGGTTTGTATATAAAACACCACCATTGTCTGTACCAATCCATTTGTTATCTGCACCATCTACAGAAATTGTATTAATGGTTTGATCTCCTCCTAGTTTTTTAGCAATACCATCATCTAAAATTATAATAGGGCTTGCATTAGAAACTGTTTCTTCAAAAACACCAGAGGCATTACTGTAAACTACCAAACCAGATTTTGTGCCTAACCAAATTCTATTGCTTTTATCTACAGCTACTGTATTTACGTTTGCATCTGGTAGATTACCCAAGTTTGGAGTTGCAATTAATGCTTTTTTACGACCCCCATTTTCATTATAAACGTAAACACCGTTCCTTCTTGTCCCTATCCAAATACTATTATTTCTGTCTACAACAATTTCTGTTAGACCAGGTTTATTAGAAACTGATTCTAAAATTCTCAAATCTACACTACTCCATTTTCCACTAGCAGAAAATTTCACTAATTCTTCATCTGTTTCATAATTTGTTGCCCAAAGGTTGCCACTACTGTCAAAAACAGAACCACTAACTCTAATATTAATAAGAGGTAAAGAAACCCCAATTGGTGTAAAAGAACTGTTTAAATGATTATAAGTTTCTACATGTATATTATCTTCTACTACAAGCAAACCACCTGTTGGTTTCGTAAGTATATTATTACTTACACCTAAAGCACTAATATAAACCCTGTTTTTATTGTTAGGATCTATGGTAACATCTACTAAATCATTTGGTAAGTTTGAATTAAAATTTGTGTTTACCCAAGACTCTCCATTAAAATGACTATAACCTTTTCTATTTAAAACTGGTGTAAATGTAGCATCATAACCACCATAAACTACCCAAAGGTTATTATTTTGAGCCGTAATAGAAAAAACGTCATTAGACAAAGGACCATCTGGATGTATTTCTAAATAAGTTGAAGGTTGGGTATTTGTTGCTACTAAAATTCCGAATTCTTTAGTTGCTAGAAAAACTTTATCATCTTCAAAAAAAGCATTATTTAAAGTATAATTAAAAATTGTATTTGGTGTAAACTCACCAACTTTAGTCATAGTAGTATCTAAAATAATAGCTCTTTTAGCTAAAGCAATACTTAAATGTGTTGCAGATGTTTTTATACTCTTTATTTCTTCAGATCCTTCAGAAAAAACAACTTCTGGTGGTGTATTCGTTCCATCAAACCGATACAGATTAGCGCCTTTTGTAACGTATAAAACATCGTTAAATAGAACAATTTCTTCGTAGTTTTCGCCTGTAAATAATGGTGTCCATTTACTAGAGTCTATTAATAAATTACTAGTTACATCTGCTTTAAAAATACCGCTTTCTGTGACCGCATAAATTGTATTATTAACAATAATTGTTTCGTTTATTTTTATGGATGCTGAATTGTTTCCTATAAAATAAGTATCGCCAAACTCTAACCTTTTTATGTCATAAACTACTACCGCAAAGGGTGTCGATAAATAAAGCTTACCATTAAACTCTGATATATGATTGATACTCTTCTCGCCAGATTGATTAAAATTAACAATGTCTGAAGAAATAGTAATACGACCATCATCATCTACAACCTCTACCAAACCATTTTTATAACCAATTACTAGTCTTTTATATTCTTTATTGTAATGAATAGCTGCTGTTGGTTCACCAGACAAACCTTGCACTGAAGAAAGTTTGTTAATTTCTCCGTTTGAAGTATTGTATGTAAAAACAGCATTATCTGTTAAAGCATAAATAATAGTATCTACCTTTGTAAAATATTTTACATTATTATATGAGTAAAAATCTTCCCAAGAGGCACTATAATCTGTTTGTGAAAATATTGCTAGAGAAGAAATTAGTAAATAAAGAGAAAAGAGTTTTTTCATTTAAATATTTTATAATTCAAAGATATTTATTAATTGTTACAATAACGTTAAAACAGACTACATTAGTACAAAATTGAATACAAGCTTATGAGCATAGAAATAGAAAGGAAATTTTTAGTTAAAAACTTGAATTTTAAGACGGAAAGCTTCAAAAAAAATTACATAAAACAAGGTTATTTAAATGCTGATAAAAATAGAACTGTAAGAGTTAGAATTTCTGATGATAATGCATTTATAACAGTAAAAGGTAAATCTAATGCAGAAGGAACAAGTAGGTTTGAATGGGAAAAAGAAATACCCGTTTCTGAAGCCAAAGAACTAATGCTTTTATGTGAACCTAGTTTAATTGAAAAGCACAGGTATCTCGTAATAAAAGGAAAACATACTTTTGAAGTTGATGAATTTCTTGGGGACAACCGAGGTTTAATTGTTGCTGAAGTTGAATTGAATTCTGAAAATGAAAATTTTGAGAAACCAAACTGGTTAGCTAAAGAAGTTACAGGAGAGTTAAAATATTATAATTCTAGTATTAGTAAAAATCCTTTTAAAAATTGGATATAAAAAACTCAACCAAGTGTTTGAAAAAATTTAATAATTTTATAGAGACCCAATAAGATAATTAGAGACTTACAGAATATAATATATCGTCAAAAAGTGACTAAAACTACCTAAAAGAACAAAAAGGTGAAATATTGCGTGATTGTATGGTAATTTTTTTATCATGTAAAGAATTGCCCCTATACTATAAAATACACCTCCAATAAATAATAAATTCAAACTAAATGGAGTTAAATTTTCTATTAAAGGATTGATAAAAAAAATAACTTGCCAACCCATTAATAAATACATTGCAGTAGAAATCTTATCAAACCTTCCTGTAAAAAACAATTTTAAAACAACACCAACTAACGCAAAAAGCCACACAAAAATTACCATGTAATTACCTAAACTAGAATTTAAACCGACCAAGCAAAGTGGCGTGTAACTACCTGCAATTAGTACATAAATTGCAGCATGGTCTAAAATATTTAATTTTCTTCTTTTTCTAGGCTCTTTTGCTGCATGGTAAAATGTAGATGCTGCATATAATATAATTAAACTAACACCATAAATTATAAAACTTGTAGGTTTCCAAAAACCGTTAAAATTTAATGCTTTTATAACTAAAAAAGGAAAAGCAATTACACTTAGCAATAAACCAAAAGCATGAGACCAAATGTTTAAATTCTCTTCAGAAGTATCATATGCATGATTTAGTTTTTCACTCATCTTTTTCTATTTGTATCTTTCATGTATTTAGAATCATTTTCTAAATTATTATAAAGAAGATTAAATGTTTTATTCTTTACATTTTCTAAGTCTTGCTGTAAACACATTCCTTTCGTTTCTATAAAATTATATTGTTGCACTCTTAGTATACCTGGTCTGCCTTTAAAAAAATCCCAAGAAAAAAAACGTTTGCAGTCATAATAAATTTGTGGTACAATTGGTATTTCAAACTCTATAGCCAAACTAAATGCTCCCTTCTTAAATGGTGCTAAAATCACATCTTCAGTTGGCACTAACCCTTCAGGAAAAATGGCCATACTTACACCATTTTGTAACCTTTCTTTTGCCATTTTAAAAACACGTTTTCTACTTTCTAAACTGCTTCTATCTACCATAATAACAGTTCTTTTATATATTAACCCAAATATAGGAATTTTAGCAAGTTCTTTTTTCCCTACAAATACAATCGGGTTTTTGCTGATAGCAATCAATAAAAAAGGGTCTAAAAGTGATGCATGATTAGGACAAAACATATAGCTTTTATCTAATTCAATTTTTTCTTCAGAATTAAAATCTATTCGAAAACCCATTCCATAAATCAATATTTTAGAAAATAATCTTGCGAACTTCCAAAATATGTGATAATGCTTTTCTTTAATTGAAAAAATCAATAAAAAAGGAAAAAGTAACAAGAGAGAACTAAACATTAAAATGTAAAACCAAACTCGCCAAATTAGTACTAAAGGAATTTTTAAAAATCTCATAAAGACCAAAAATACTAATTTATTTTTGTTTATTGATTTTCATAATCAAAACCTTATTTTTGTATTTGGATAAGATTTATATCTCACACTCTATTGTATTTTTGTGATTTATAGAACTTCATTATCACGTTTATAAAAGCAGTAAAAACAAAAATTAATGTCAAGAATTTTAACAGGCGTACAAAGTACAGGAACACCACATTTAGGTAATTTATTAGGAGCTATTTTACCAGCAATAGAAATGGCTAACAAGCCAGAAAACGAATCTTTTATATTTATTGCAGACATGCATTCTTTAACACAGATTAAAGATGGTAATTTATTAAGAGAAAACACATATAGTGTTGCTGCTACTTGGCTTGCTTGTGGTTTAGATATTAATAGAACTGTTTTTTACAGACAGAGTGATATCCCTCAGACAGCAGAATTAACTTGGTATTTAAGTTGCTTTTTTCCGTACCAAAGATTAACATTAGCACATGGTTTTAAAGACAAATCAGATAGATTAGGAGATGTAAATACGGGTTTATTTACCTATCCAATGTTAATGGCAGCAGATATTTTATTATATGATGCAGAAATTGTTCCTGTAGGAAAAGATCAATTACAGCATTTAGAAATGACACGTGATGTTGCCAATAGATTTAACAATATTGTTGGCGAAACGCTGGTGGCACCAGAAGCTAAAATACAAAAAGGTACAAAGTTAGTTCCAGGAACCGATGGTGAAAAAATGAGTAAATCTAGAGAAAACACCATCAATATTTTTCTTACTGATAAAAAATTGCGCAAACAAATTATGGGAATTAAAACCGATAGTTTGGCTTTAGAAGACCCAAAAAACCCAGATACTGATAATATTTTTGCATTGTATAATTTATTAGCTTCAGAAGCTCAAATTAAAGAAATGAGAGCAAACTATGAAGGAGGTAATTATGGTTACGGACATGCAAAACAAGCGCTATACGAGCTTATTCTAGAAAAGTTTGCAACTGTTAGGGAGCGCTACCATCATTTTATGGAAAACAAACATGAAATTGACGAAGCGCTTAGTATTGGTGCTAAAAAGGCAAGAGTTACTGCAGATTCTGTATTAAAAAGAGTTCGAAAAAAAATAGGGTATTAACTATTGAAGCATAGCATTACTGCAATTAAGAATACTATAAATTCATTTTTATGCTAAAATTTTGTTATGGCTGATCACCAAATTCAGTATTAAAGTTTTTAGTAACAAATGCATTAAAAAACAAGAGCGCCTAAAATGATATCTTTTAGGCGCTTTAAATTATAGAATTAAAAGGTGTATTTACTTAATCTTCATCGATTTTGCAATAGCCTCTAACTCAAACAAAAAAGCTCTTTTATTTACTGAAGGTGCATAGGTAAAACCTTCAAAAACTACAATTCTATTATTCTTTTTATCAACAACAGAATAATTTACAAATGGGCCTGCCATAAAATCGTTTTTCACCTCCCATTTCCCTCTTGTTTCATAGGTTTTTTTGCCATCTAAAATCATTTCAGAAGTAAAAGGTGTATACGCTTCCTCTGTAATCATGTGCATGGTTTCTGGGTCTGTACCAGGAATGTATTTTTCTCCAATACTATTTCTAACAGCTACAATGTTTTCAGAAACGCTAGCTTCATCTTCTAAAGGAACCGAATATACTAAGATGTTATTACTCCCTGTTTTTGCAATTCCGCTTGTTAAATGTTGTCTTAACCATAAAAAATCTCCAGTATCATCTACTGTCTTAAAATTTTCTGGCGCAGTAAAAGAAATCCCTAAGTTTTGAAGCGTTTTAAATTGAGACTCATCTAACTTCTTTTCTTTAAAAATATTCTGAGTCATTAGAACATCTGAAGAAATATAAGCAGCTATAATTTCTTTTTTATGTTTGTTAAATGTTTTTATAATACTTGCGTCATCTGTACCATAGACATAAATAATAGTTTGTGGTTGTGCATACACATTTTTCTTAATATAAAAATCCTCTTTCTTTCCTTCACCAATAATTAAAATGTTTCTAGAAACTTTCATCATACTTCCAAAACCATTTGGCGCAATTTGTGAAACGGACAATATTGGTTCTGGTTGAGGCAAACCTACCATAATCTCTCCAAAAGAATTTCTAATTGATGTTCCTAAATCCCCATTCCAGTGACTCGCTTTAGTAACAACCATTACTTTATTAATTTTTCCTAAAGAATTTCTTAGCACAAATTTATCTGTTCCTACACAAGAAGTTAGTAAAGTTGCTACAATACATATTGAAAATATTTTTTTCATAATTAGCTTTTATAGATTTTAAGTTTGGTTCCGGGTTTTATGCTTTTACCACTCCAAATATTGTTCCACTTTTTAATTTCATCAATAGAAACATTTTTAAACTTTCTAGATATCGTCCAAAGAGAATCTCCTTTTCTTACTGTATAGGTTTCAAAAGCTCCTTTTTTAGAAAATTTTTCTTTCTTTTTTGTTGATGAAACTTTTACAGAAGATTTTAAAATTGCTATTTTTTTAGGATAAATACTTAAACGTTGTCCAATTTTTAATCGACTCGTCTTCATTCGGTTCCAACGTTTTATTTCACTAACTCGTACTCCGAACTTATTAGCAATTTTCCCTAAGAAATCTCCACTTCTTACTTTGTAACGAATACGTTTATCCATTTCAAAATACTTTGGCAAAGGTTTTTCTCTTTTAGAGGCATCTGCTTCTGCTAATGTATAAATAGCATCTTCACTTTCAATAAAGTTAAAAGAATTTTTTCTTGGTAATGTAATTACATAATTTTTTCCTTCAACAAAAGGAATAATATCTAACTTGTAAGACGGGTTTAAAAACTGAATTAACTCTGAACTTATTCCTGTAGTTTCTGAAACATGATCGAAACTTATTGTCTTCTTTACATGAATAGTATCGGTTTCAAAATGACGAATTTGTGGTGCGTCTGCAATTAAATCATGTTCTTTTTGATATTCAAACAAATACATCGTTGCATAGAATGCAGGTACATAACTTGCTGTTTCTTGTGGTAAAAACGGACGAATATTCCAATAATTTCTGTAACCTCCAGAACGTTTTATTGCTTTTGCAACGTTACCAGGCCCCGAATTGTAGGCTGCTAAAGCCAAATCCCAGTCACCAAAAATATTATATAAGTCAGATAAATATTTACACGCAGCAATTGTTGCTTTTACAGGATCTTGTCGTTCATCTACATAAGAACTTACTTTTAAATTATATTGTACACCAGTTGGGTACATAAATTGCCACAAACCTGTTGCGCCAACTCTAGATTTTGCTGTAGGATCTAAAGCAGATTCTACTATTGCTAAATACTTCATTTCTAAAGGAATATCATATTGATCTAGATACTTCTCGAACATTGGAAAATAATATTCTGCCTTCGCCATTAAAGCAGGGTAATATCTTTTTCTATACTTTAAATAAGATTTAATTACCTTTTCTAATGCAGGGTTGTATGCTATATGAAAAGGCGTTTTTGCATTTACTTTTTGCAATCTTTCTTTTAAAAGTTCTGTTGACAATGTTACGTTAGAAACATCTTTTGTTTCTGCGTCTTTTATAATGTAAGTTGATGTTTCATATAATGGAGACTTGTATTTTGTATCCATCAATAAACTATCTATCAATACAATATCATAGTCAGAGAACAAGTCTGCTTGTGTAATTTTCTTAGGAATGGCGTCTTTTGGAGTTTGTGCAAAAAGACTTGTAGTAAAAAGTAATAATAGGAGGAATTTTTTCATAAAAACAGTTGTCTAATCGAGCGATATCGAGATATAATAAAACCTATCTAGCACTCATTTATATTTTCTATCACATAGAAACGCAAGCTATATTTTTATGTGATAGCTTTTATTTATTTTAAATATCTAATTCTAAAGCAATTGGGCAGTGATCTGAATGTTTTGCTTCCGGCAAAATATAAGCTCTAGAAATTGCGTCTTTTAAAGGTTCTGAAACCATTGCATAATCTAAACGCCATCCCTTATTATTCGCTCTTGCATTGGCTCTATAACTCCACCAAGAATATTCTTGTTTGTCTTGGTTTAAATAACGAAAACTATCTATAAAACCATTGTTAATAAAATCGCCAATCCAGGTTCTTTCTTCTGGCAAAAAACCAGAAACACCTTTCATTTTCGGGTTGTGAATATCTATTGCTTCATGACAAATATTATAATCTCCACAGATAACTAAATTCGGAATTTCTTGTTTCAAATTATTGATGTATTCTTGAAATTCATCCATAAAATTAAACTTAAAACTAAGTCTGTCTGAATTTGTTCCCGAAGGTAAATACAAACTCATCACAGAAACATTGTCAAAATCTACACGAAGATTTCGCCCTTCAAAATCCATGGTTTCAATTCCAGTTCCATACTCAATATGATTTGGTTTTTCCTTACAAAGAACAGCTACAGAAGAATAGCCTTTTTTTTGTGCAGAAAACCAATAATTATATTTATACCCAGCATTTTCAAACTCAGATAAATCTAATTGTTCTTTATGTGCCTTCGTTTCTTGAATACAAATTACATCTGGTTTTGCCGCCTCTAACCATTCTATAAAACCTTTTTTTAAGGCAGCTCTTATTCCGTTTACGTTGTAGGATATTATTTTCATAAAAATCTTTTCTTCATTTCTTTCCTTAAGAAAAGGAAATAATCTCAATGTTATTAATCTATAAGTATTGGTTGCTTTAAAAACAGCCAATTAATTTGTTTTATTTTTCCTTTTTCAGTTTGGATTATCTTTTTTCTTGGTGATAAAATAAAGGCTAAAACAGCACAAATTCCTGCTTTCATTATAAAATTATCCGTTTTAAAAAGTTGATCAAAAATCAACATAAAAACAACTATTAATATTGGATAGATGAGCCAATACACCTTTTTAAATAACTTCATATTACTTCAGTATTTTTTTATAAAATAGCCACCTAAATTGGGTCTCTGTTTCGTTTTGTTTTTTAACCTTTTTTAATCTTGGTGATAAAACAAAAGCCAAACCAATGTTTATTATTATGGTGTAGAGATTGGGTTCATACTCTAGAACCTTATAAGTAATTAACCCAAAAAAGATGATTAAAACTGGAAATAAAAGAGGAACAAATGGTGTAATTTTTTTCAATCTAGATATTCATTTCAGGGATCTCTCCATTTACAACTAAGGTTCCTTCCGTTGCTTGCTGAATTTCTTCAACAGAAACCCCAGGAGCTCTTTCTAATAAATGAAAAGCATTGTCTTTAACTTCTAAAACAGCTAAGTTTGTAACTACTTTTGTTACACAACCAACACCTGTTAATGGCAAAGAACATTTTTTTAATATTTTAGATTCACCTCGTTTATTAGAGTGCATCATTGCCACAATAATATTTTCTGCAGAGGCAACTAAATCCATTGCGCCTCCCATTCCTTTTACCATTTTTCCGGGAATTTTCCAATTGGCAATATCTCCATTTTCAGAAACTTCCATTGCACCAAGAATGGTTAAATCTACATGTTTTCCTCTAATCATAGCAAAACTCATAGAAGAATCAAAAAAACTTGCACCTGGCATGGTTGTAATGGTTTGCTTTCCTGCATTTATAATATCTGCATCTTCTTCTCCATCAAAAGGAAAAGGTCCCATTCCTAAAACACCATTTTCAGACTGAAATTCAACTTCAATATCATCTCTTACATAGTTGGCAACCAAAGTAGGAATTCCAATTCCTAAGTTTACGTAAAATCCATCTTGAACTTCTTGTGCAATTCGTTTTGCGATTCCTGTTTTATCTAAAGCCATAATTAATCTCTTTGTCTTACTGTTCGTTGTTCAATTCTCTTTTCATAAGCTGTTCCTTGAAAAATTCTTTGTACAAATATTCCTGGAATGTGAACGTTGTTAGGATCTAACTCACCTACTTCTACCATTTCTTCTACCTCTGCAACTGTAATTGTTGCTGCACCACACATATTCGGATTGAAGTTTCTTGAGGTTCCTTTAAAAACTAGATTTCCTGCTGCATCACCTTTCCAAGCTTTTACAAAAGCAAAATCTGCTTTAAATGCTGGCTCTAAAACATACATTTTACCGTCAAATTCTCTTGTTTCTTTTCCTTCAGCAACTTCTGTTCCATAGCCTGCAGGTGTGTAAAACGCAGGAAAACCGGCTTGTGCAGCTCTACATTTTTCTGCTAAAGTTCCTTGTGGTGTTAGTTCGACTTCTAATTCTCCAGACAACATTTGTCTTTCAAACTCATCGTTTTCGCCAACATAAGAAGAAATCATTTTTTTGATTTGCTTATTTTGAAGTAACAATCCCAATCCGAAATCATCTACACCAGCATTATTAGAAATACAAGTAACATCTCTAACGTCTAATTTAACTAATTCTGAAATTGCATTTTCCGGAATTCCGCACAAACCAAAACCACCTAACATAAAAGTCATTCCACTTTCTACACCTTCTAAAGCTTCTTGTACGTTATTTACTTTTTTATTAATCATATTAATTAAATTTTATAAGTTTTCTACTCCCTTAAGATCATATTTTAATTAAAGAAATTTTAAAAATCTGTATCCTCTTCTTGCGTTGTCCCTTTTCCTTTTTCATCCTTTTTTTCGTCACAGTCAATATTTATGGATAAGTTTTTTGGCTTGTCAAAATTTTCTTTACTAATATTCAAGTCTTTATCTGCATAACATTTCTGCATAAACAAAGCCCAAGAAGGTAAAGCCATGGTTGCTCCTTGTCCAAAACTAATTCCCGGAAAATGGGTAGCTCTATCTTCACCACCTGTCCAAACTCCTGTTGCTAGGTTTGGTACAATTCCCATAAACCAACCATCCGATTGGTTTTGAGTTGTTCCTGTTTTACCAGCAATTGCATTGGTTAATTTATAAGGAAAACCAGTTACAATTTTTGGATAAGAAGTCCAATTAGAACGTAATCTTGCCCCAGAACCAGATTGTGTAACTCCTTCTAATAAATTTAAAACTACGTAGGCAGACTCTTCGCTTAAAACTTCTTGTGTCTTTGGTATAAATTCTTCTAAAACAGTTCCATTTTTATCTTCAATTCTGGTAATAATCATAGGGCTAACTCGCAAACCTCTATTTGCAAAAGTAGAATATGCACTTACCATTTCTAATAACGATAATTCTACGGCTCCTAAAGCAATTGATGGGTTTGCTGGAATATCACTTTCTATACCCGCAGCTTTTGCCAAACGAACAACGTTTTCTGGCGAAACCATATCTATTAATCTTGCAGACATCGTATTTACAGAACCTGCTAGACCTTGTTTTAATGTCAACATTCCGCCGTATTTAGAACTCGCATTATCTGGGGTCCAAGCTTCTGGAATTCCGTATTTTCCCTTAGGAATTGTATACGGAATATTCGGAAACTGATCACAAGGAGATAATTTTAATTGATTAATGGCAGTTGCATATACAAATGGCTTAAAAGTAGAACCTACCTGTCTTTTTTGTTGCTCTACTGCATCAAACTTAAAATGTTTATAATCTACACCACCAACCCATGCTTTTATGTGCCCTGTTTGTGGTTCTATAGATAACAGACCAGAACGTAAAAAGTATTTGTAATATTTTATAGAATCATTTGGAGACATAATAGTATCTATATCGCCTTTGTAAGAAAATACTTTCATTGCTGTCTTTTTCTTAAAAACTTCCTCTATATATTTTGATGATTTTCCTGCTATTTCTAAACGTTTATATCTATCAGAATTTTTCTTTGCTCTGTTTATAATTCCTGCAACCTGACTCTTATCAATATCATAAAAAGGTGCGTTCTTATTCTTTTTTAGTTCTTTATAAAAGAATTTTTGTAAATTAGACATGTGCTCATCTATTGCCTCTTCTGCATATTGCTGCATTCTAGAATCTAACGTTACATAGATTTTTAAACCATCTTCAAAAATATTGTATTGTTCTCCGTTTGGTTTTGGGTGTTCTTGAACCCATCTGCGCATTACTTTTTGCAAATGACCTCTAAAGTAAGTTGCTGCGCCATCTTTGTGGCTTTCTTTATGAATATCTAAACCTAAATCTAGTTTTTGCAAAGAATCTTTTTCTACTTCTGTAATAAACTCACTACGTGTTAGTTGTTTTAACACTACGTTTCTACGCTGTTTTACTTTTTCCTCTCTTCTTAAAGGATTAAAATAAGATGAGTTTTTTAACATTCCTACCAACATTGCAGATTCACTTAAATTTAATTCTTTCGGTTCTTTTCCAAAATAAATTCTTGCTGCGGAACGAATCCCTACTGCCTGATTCAAAAAATCGTACTTATTCAGGTACATTGCAATTATTTCATTCTTAGTGTATTGCCTCTCTAATTTAGTAGCTACAACCCATTCTTTTGCTTTTTGAAGTACTCTTTTAACTATATTTTTTGATGCTTTTCCGGTAAACAACATTTTAGCCAATTGTTGTGTAATTGTACTTGCACCTCCACTTCCTGGCTTTAAAATAGCTCTTGCTGTTCCTTTAAAATCGATACCAGAGTGCTCGTAAAAACGCTCATCTTCCGTAGAAATTAATGCATTTACTAAGTTGGTTGGTAATTCCTTGAAATTTATGGGTGTTCTATTTTCCGTAGCATATTTACCAATGGTTTTCCCGTCAATAGAAATAACCTCTGTTGCTAAATTTTCTTGTGGATTTTCTAATTCTTCAAACGAGGGCAACGCATTAAAAGGATCCCAAGCGGTGTATAAGAACAATAATAAAATAAAGGTAAAACCTCCTAAAACGATTCCCCAGAACCACTTTAAATATTTTTTAAAACTTGTTGTTTCTTTCTTTGCCATTTTTAATTTATTTTTTCGATACTAAAACCAACATCTTGAATTCCGTTAAGGCTTTCAATAGCATTGACTTCTCCATTTTTTCTCATTGCTTGCCTTATATTTAAAGAATAAACCCCAGAAACAGGAAAAACCTTATGCTCTTTATAAAACAATTTATTTTCTTTTACTTCAGAGAAACCATCGCCTAAAAAAACACCCGAAGCATCTGTCATTTCATACTGTAACGTATCTATAACTAAACTATTATTCGGGAATTTTAACTCTGTAATTATATATAAATTACTAAACTCGTAATCGCTATTATTTCTAAGGTTAATAAATAAGTTCTTAGGTAAAACAGTGTCTTTAACTTCAAAGCTAAAAGCTACTTTTTCTCCAGACTGCCAAGAACTATTTTCTAATGTTTTATATTGATTAAATTCGGAAACATCATCGCAAGAGAACATCACAATTGAAACCAGTAAAAGCACAAAAAATCTATTTTTCTGAATCGCTTCCATTTTTAGGACTGTTGTTATTACGATTTCTATTATTATTTCTTCTTGGTTTACTTGTTTTTTTCACTTCACCTTTTGGCTGATTTGTATTTGCTGCTCCGTTTGTTTTTATATTTGGTTTTGCAACTACATCTGCCTTAGCATCTGCATTTGGTTTTGCTTTTGCATTTTCACTTGAATTTGGTTTTGGTCTTGGCTTAGGTTTTGCTCTTGGTCTCGGCTTTGGCTTATTTTGTGCTTGTGGTTTATTCTGCTGCTGTGGCTGTGGTTGCGTTTTGTTTTGTGGTTTTGCCTGAGGTTTTCTTCTGGCATTAGGTTTTTGTTGCGTAGCAATTGCAACTGCACCAACAACAGGTTTTTTCTTATTCTTATTTCTATTATTTCTTCGTTTACTTGTTTTTGGTGCATCAAAACGCGTTAAACTGTCTTGCCCAACTGCATCTTCGAAATCTACTTTTACAGGAACCTCTACATCTGCTTCATATTCTTCTAACGTAGCAGATTTTTCGTTATCTTTATTTAGCGCTACTATTTCTAAAACTTGCTCTAATGTTAAACGAAACCATTTAAAACGCTCTTCTTTATAAGTATACCAAAGATGGTTTTTAAAAATATCCATCTTTACAAAAACAGCTTCTCCTTTTTCGGTCTTTAAAACTAAATCTTGTTTTGGAAACGTTTTTAAAGCATCTAAATAGGTGTCTAATTCAAAATTTAAACAACATTTTAGTTTACCACATTGTCCTGCTAACTTTAAAGGGTTTAAAGATAATTGCTGGTAACGAGCTGCAGATGTTGTTACTTTTCTAAAATCTGTTAACCAAGTAGAACAACACAATTCTCTACCACAAGAACCAACACCACCTAAACGTGCAGCTTCTTGCCTTGCGCCTACTTGTTTCATTTCTACACGAATAGAAAATGCACTCGCTAAATCTCTAATTAACTGTCTAAAATCTACTCTTGTTTCTGCTGTGTAGTAAAAAGTTGCCTTATTACCATCTCCCTGATACTCAACATCAGAAAGTTTCATTTGTAGTCCTAAACGGCCTAAAATTTCTCTTCCTTTTTTTTGAGTTTCTTCTTCTTTACCTCTCGCTTGCTGCCAGATATCAATATCTCTTTGAGATGCTTTTCTATAAATCTTCTTTACTTCTTCATGATCTTCAGTAATTTTGTGCTTTTTCATTTGCACTTTTACCAATTCTCCTGCTAAAGAAACTGTACCAATATCATGCCCTGGAGAGCCTTCTACAGCAACAATATCTCCCATTGTTATGGGTAAATTATCTGGATTTTTATAAAAATGTTTTCTTCCGTTTTTAAATCGGACTTCAAAAATATTGAATCTTTCTTGTCCGCTTGGTAACGTCATGTTAGACAACCAGTCGAAAACGGCTAGTTTATTACTACCACTTCCACAGGTTCCTGACCCACAATTACCATTACTTTTACAACCTTTTGGTACGCCATCTTCTGTTGTACCACAATTTCCACATGCCATGTGATTTATATATTATTTAGTAATTAGCTGACGGCAACTAGCTCTTAGCAATCTCTACTAAAAACGAACACCGAAAACCGAACTACTGTTTGGTTCATAATTTGATTATCAAGCCACTACAAAAAAGTGATTTGACAAAGTCTAATCAGTAAATATATGAAATCTCGCTGACACCTAAAAGGGATTTTTTTGACAAAAAAAAGACCTCAAAACTGAGGTCTTTTATATATTTGTTTATAAATAAGTTACTTCTTAAACTTTAAAACTTCACTTCGTCCTTTTTTAAAGATTTTATTGCTATTTCCTTTTCCTTTTCGAAGTTCTTTTTGCTCTTCGAAAGACAATTGAATTATTTCTTGGCAATCTGTAGAACAGGTATTTTCCATTGCTTCTGAACAGGCATCACATTGAATAAATAATAAATGACAGGCTTCGTTTGCACAATTTGTATGTTCATTACATGGTTTACCACATTGGTGACAATTAGAAACTACATCGTCTGTAATTTTTTCTGCTCTTCTATGGTCAAAAACAAAGTTTTTACCAATAAATTTATTCTCGATGCCTTCTTCTTTTACTTGACGTGTGTATTCTATAATTCCGCCTTCTAATTGAAAAACGTTTTTAAAACCTTTATGTTTGTAATATGCTGATGCTTTTTCGCAACGAATTCCGCCAGTACAATACATTAGCAAATTCTTGTCTTCTTTGTTGTCTTTCAAATCTTCTTCTATAATATCTAGAGAATCTCTAAAGGTATCTACATCTGGTGTTACAGCACCATCGAAATGACCAATTTCACTTTCGTAATGATTACGCATGTCTACACAAACCGTATCTGGGTTTGCCAACATTGCATTGAATTCTGCCGCATTTAAATGCACTCCTTTCGCGGTTACATCAAACGTTTCATCATTTAAACCATCTGCCACAATTTTGTTTCTTACTTTTACCTTGAGCTTTAAGAACGATTTATTATCGTGCTCTACAGCTACATTTAGACGAATATCTTTTAAGAAAGAAATACTGTCTAATTGGTCTTTTAAAGCGTAAAAGTTTTCTGAAGGCACAGATAATTGTGCATTTATACCTTCATAAGAAACGTAAATTCTACCAAGTACATCTAAAGCGTTCCATTCTAGAAATAACTTGTCTCTAAATAATTGTGGATTTTCTATCTTATAGTATTGATAGAAAGAAATTGTTAAGCGGTCTTTGCCAGCTTCGTCTATTAATGCAGCGCGTTCTATTGCGCTTAACTTATTGTACAGTTGCATGCTATACTAATTAGATTTAACGTTTTTAAACTGAATTTATTTCAGTTCTTCTTACTGCAAAGTTACAAATTTTTAGAAACAGATTTTATGATTTTTATCATGGATTTCATAGGTTTTACTAAGTAATAAAATAAGCTAGCAAACAAATTTAGCCTAGATTGAAGCATTTGTTTGAGCTCTTTTTTGCCTTTTTAGGCAGAAAAAGCTAGTGCGGAAAGCTGGAAATAGCTTCAAAAAGAAAAAAAACGAAAAGTTGATTTGTTCAAATTTCACTACGGATTGTTTAATTTTAAACATTACAAAAATTCTTTATTCAATTTTAAACTTTAGCTGATTTATAACGGTTTGTGTCATTTAACTCCTTCTTTTTTTTAGCATCTTTGCAATATCAAAATTTATAAAAGATGAAAGTAGCTGTAGTTGGCGCAACTGGAATGGTTGGCACAGTAATGTTAAAAGTTTTAGAAGAACGTAATTTACCAATAACGGAATTAATTCCTGTAGCATCTGCAAGATCTGCTGGTAAAAAATTAGCATACAAAAGTAAAGAATACACCATTGTAACTTTAGAAGATGCTATAAAAATGACCCCAGATATTGCTTTATTTTCTGCTGGAGGAGATACTTCTTTAGAATGGGCTCCTAAATTTGCTGAAGCTGGTACAACAGTTATCGATAATTCTTCTGCTTGGAGAATGGATCCTACAAAGAAATTGGTGGTTCCAGAAATTAACGGAGACGTTTTAACGAAGGATGATAAAATTATAGCAAACCCTAATTGCTCTACGATTCAGTTGGTAATGGCCTTGGCTCCTTTGCACACAAAATATAAAATGAAACGTGTAGTTATTTCTACGTATCAATCTGTTTCTGGTACGGGTGTAAAAGCAGTACAGCAACTAGATAATGAAGAGGCTGGTATTGATGGCGAAATGGCATATCCTCATAAAATTGGTAGAAATGCATTGCCGCATTGTGATGTTTTCTTAGAAAACGGCTACACGAAAGAGGAAATGAAATTGGTAAAAGAGCCAAAGAAAATTTTACGAGATGACTCTTTTTCTGTAACAGCAACTGCGGTTAGAATTCCTACTGCTGGCGGACATTCGGAAGCTGTAAATGTGCAGTTTCATAATGATTTTGATCTGGCTGAAGTACGTCAAATATTAAATGATTCTCCAGGAATTATTGTACAAGATGATTTGGCAAATAACATTTACCCAATGCCAATTAATGCCCATAATAAAGACGAAGTATTTGTTGGACGTATTAGAAGGGATGAATCTCAAGAAAATACCTTAAATTTGTGGATTGTTGCAGATAACCTTAGAAAAGGGGCTGCTACTAACACAGTTCAAATAGCTGAATATTTAGTTGAGAATAATTTAGTTTAATACATTTATGGCAGAATTTCACAAAGTAAACATACAAGAAATAAAACAAGAAACCGCAGATGCGGTTTCTGTTGTATTTAAGATACCCGAGAATTTAAAAGCAGATTTTAAATTTAAATCGGGACAATACATTACACTTCAAAAAGAAATAAATAGCGAAGAAATTAGAAGAGCATACTCTATTTGTTCTACCCCAACAAGTGGAGAAATTAGAGTCGCTATTAAAAAAGTAGCAGACGGCTTGTTTTCTACTTATGCAACATCTAACTTAAAAGTGGGTGATGAAATAGAAATTTCTGTTCCTGAAGGACGTTTTTCACTGAACGCTGAAGCAAATAAAAATTACATTGGTTTTGCAGCTGGATCTGGAATTACACCAATTTTATCGATGATAAAATCTGTTTTAGAAACAGAGAAAACATCTAATTTCACATTGGTGTATGGTAATAAATCGATGGCAGATACTATCTTTTTTGAAGAATTAAATCAACTAAAAGAAACGTATTCAGATCGTTTTAAACTGCATTATATTTATAGTAGAGAAAATGTAAAAAATGGTTTAAGAGGCAGAATTGATGCAAGTGTAACCAACTACTTTGTAAAAAACATGTACAAAGAAACTTCTTTTGATGCTGCATTTTTATGTGGCCCAGAAGAAATGATCAAAGAGGTTTCTAATACTTTAGAGAAAAACAAAATAGCCAAAGAAAATATTCATTTCGAATTATTTACAGCTTCTGTAGACAAAGAAAAGGTAGCGCAAGTTAAAGAAGGACAAACAGAAATTACGGTTCTTTTAGACGATGAAAAAACCACCTTTACAATGTCTCAAACAGATGATCTTTTAGCTTCGAGTTTGCGCCATCATTTAGATGCTCCTTATTCTTGCCAAGGCGGAGTTTGTAGTTCTTGTTTATGCAAAGTTACTGAAGGAAAAGCAGTGATGATTAAAAACTCTATTTTAACAGATAGTGAAGTTGAAGAAGGATTCGTTTTAGCTTGTCAAGCATATCCAACAACACCTAAAATAACAATTGACTTTGATGATGTTTAAAATTCCGTATTTTTGCTAATATGGATATTTACGACTTTAAAAATGCTTTTTTAATTGGTTTTTTCATGGCTTTCATGATTGGACCTGTTTTTTTTATGCTAATACAAACCAGTATTTTAAAAGGTGCTAGAGCTGCAATTGTATTCGATTTAGGTGTAATCTTAGGAGATTTATGTTTTATTTTAATTGCCTATTACGGTAGTAGGTCTTTGCTAGAAGAAATAAAAGATGATCCAAGATTATTTTTTTTAGGAGGATTGGTTTTAATTATTTACGGGTTAATCACGTATTTAGAAAAAGAGAATAAAAAAGAAGCGCTAGAGTCTGCAAAAATTGTAAAAGTTCCGATAAAAAATAATTATTTAAAACTCTTTTTTAAAGGCTACTTCTTAAATTTTATAAACGTTGGCGTTTTAGCTTTCTGGTTAGGTACTGTTCTCGTAATTGGTCCCACTTTAAAAATGGATCAGAATGCTATTTTTTGGTACTTCGGAACTGTTCTGTTAGGCTATTTTATAACTGATTTAGGTAAGATATTTTTAGCAAAACAACTTAAAAATAAAATGACACCACCCGTAATTTTTAGAATAAAGAAGATTATGGGAATTATCTTAATTGTTTGTGGTGTGTTTTTAATGTTGAAAGGCTTTATTCCGAATGAAAAAATTGAAGAATTTATTCAATAATAGATAAGTTCAGATAAAAAAAGACCTCATTTATTTATATAAATGAGGTCTTTTTTTTTGATTATTTTAGAGTATTTACTTTACTTCAAAAACATTATTGTCATCATTTACATCTGCCATTAACTTACTTTTGTCTATTGTAACAGATTTTACAGCTTTAGAAACGTTAAAAGAATATGTTGGTATTGCCCAACCCCAATCTTTTAAAACGGTTGCTGTAGTAGGTTTATTTCCTCTCATCATTCTTAACGGAATATTAAAATTCTCTTTAGAACCATCTGTATAAACAACTTCTAAATCCATCGGCATTGGCATTTGTCCGATTCTTTCTAGCGTTATATTTTTTCCATTCACAGATTTAATTCCGTAGTCGATTGTATGAATTGTTTGTGTCCATTCGTTTAAATACCAATCTAAATGAATTCCAGAAACTTTTTCCATAGAACGTTTTACATCATTTGGTGTTGGATGTTTAAAACTGAAATCTGCAAAATACTTTTTAAGTCCGTTAGCAACATTTTCAACCCCAATAATATACTCTAATTGAGATAAAAACATACTTCCTTTTCCATAACTTGCAGTACCGTAAGCTGCATTCGTATTATATCTATCTGCATGCGTTGTTAATGGCTCTTCAATATTATTATTAACTAAATAATTATATCCTCTGTAAGGACCAGCATTCGGATTATTGTCTCCTCTATCTAAAATTTCATAAGATGCTTTATTAGAAATATAAGAAGTAAATCCTTCATCCATCCAAGGATGTTTACTTTCATTAGTCGCTAATAAAAACTGAAACCAAGTATGTGCCATTTCATGTGCTGTTACTCCAAAAAGGCTTCCAAAACTTCTCTCTCCTGTAATTAAAGTAGACATTGCATATTCCATTCCACCATCTCCACCTTGTATTACAGAGTATTGCTTGTAAGGATATGCACCAATATGTTTGCTAAAATAACTCATTAACTCAGCTGTTTTTGGTTGTAAATCTTTCCAATTACTTAGATATTTTGCTTCTAAGGTTTTCTTATACAAGAAGTGTAAATCAATTCCATTAGCCATTTTTAAAACATCGTGGTTATAGTCTGGATCTGCAGCCCACATAAAGTCATGTACGTTCGGCGCCTTAAAATGCCAAGTCAATTTATCTGTATTAGGAATGTTTAAAGGTTTCGATTTGTCTTCATAGCCATAACCAATTTCTTGCGGATTCTGTAAATACCCAGTTCCACCAAGAATGTATTTTTTATCGATTGAAATTTTTACATCAAAATTACCCCAAACCGCATGAAATTCTCTCGCAATATAAGGTGGTGTGTGCCAACCTTCGAAATCATATTCTGCCATTTTAGGATACCATTGTGCCATAGACAAAGCAACACCTTCTTTGCTATTTCTACCAGACCTTCTAACTTGATCCGGAACTTGTGCATCAAAAATCATATCTAAAGTTACACTTTCACCAGATGCAATAGGTTTATTTAAAGTTACTTCTAAAATAGTTCCTACAGTTTCAAAAGAAACGGCTGTTCCGTTTTGTGTAAGTGAATTCACTTTTATATAACCAATCTCATCGGCATTTAATTTGCTAATTCGATCCCTAACTCTTCTATCTGGATCTTTGATATTTAAAGAACGAACATCCATTTGAGAACCTGGTTGAAATGCATTAAAATACAAATGGTAATATACTTTTGTTAACTCATCTGGTGAATTATTTGTATAAACTGCTTTCTGTGTTCCTTTATATTGATGTTTTTCTACATCTACATCAATATCCATCGTATAATCGATGTGTTGCTGCCAATATGTAGTAAACTTAGCATCTTTGTTTTGCTGATAAGTTACTTCTTTTGTCTGCGTACAAGAAGTTATCAATGCAATTGTAAAAACTAAAAATAGGTTTTTTTTCATGTTATAATAGATTAAGTTTAACTATAAAAGTAAAAAACAGCGATGAAATCATCACTGTTTTTTGAAATTATTTTTTTCCGTTTACAATCCTATCTGCCATTTTTACAGCATTGTAGGCATTTACCACTCTACCAGATACAGATAAATCTGAAAATGGAACTTTTTCTTCTTTTGTTCCTGGCTTAATTACTTCGAAATTAATTTTGATACCAGAATTCATTAAAATATGTTTTACCTGACTTGCAGATAATTGCGGATAATAAGAACGAACCAAAGCTGCTACTCCTGCACTAGAAGGTGCTGCCATAGAAGTACCACTAATTGCTTGGTATTCATCTTTTGGAAAAGTTGCATAAATAGCTACCCCAGGTGCAAATACATCTACATTCATTTTTCCGTAATTAGAAAAAGTTGCTGGTAATTTTTCATCATAATGCAAACTCATTGCACCAATGGTTAAAACATTATCAGAAATTTCATTTACCAAGTCTTCAGAATCATTTGGGTATGTTCTTTCTACATCAATATCTTTACCATCGTTACCTGCAGCATTTACAATTAAAACATCTTTACTTGCTGCATATTTAATTGCGTCGTAAACCCATTGTTTGTTTGGTGAGTATGCTTTACCAAAACTTGTATTGATAACTTTAGCGCCATTATCTACTGCATAACGAATTCCTAAAGCGATATCTTTATCATGCTCATCTCCATCTGGCACAACTCTTACTGCCATAATTTTCACATTATTTGCAACACCATTTACCCCTTTACCATTGTTTCTAGATGCTGCTACTATACCAGCAACATGCGTTCCATGGCTTTCTAAATCTTTAGAACCTATTACATTATTGTTTCCGTAGAATTTATCTGTGATATCATATAAATCATCTCCTAAAGTCTGACGTTCATTAAAATCTAGATCGTAACTTTTAGAAGCATCTTTTCCTTTTTTATAATCTGTTAATTGTTTTTTATAGTCTAACAAACCTGCTTCAGACATTCCTCTGCCTAACATATTAGAAACATCTGCAATTTTAGCTGCTAGTTGAGCACTTTCTGGCTTTGCACTTTTTAAGTTTTCTACAGAAAGCTCTTGTTTGCCTAAGAACTTTTTCACCTCCATAAAGTTCTGCTCAATTTGACTAATTCTATCTTCGGTTTGTTTAAGATTGGCTAACTCTTCCTTGTGGGCATCAACAGATTTTGTGTATTTTTCTTTTAATTTTAAGAATTGTTGAAATTCAGTTTTATCAGCATCCGCAATTTCTGAAGCTTTTTTATCACCAAACTTATCCATTCCTTTTTTAACAATTCTGGTTAACTCTAACTGATCTGCATTTACAATTTTACCAGCCTTATTTCCTAAGAAATTCCAACCATGAATATCATCTACATACCCATTATTATCATCATCTTTATTATTGCCAGCAACCTCCTTTAGGTTTACCCAGGCAACATCTTTTAAATCTTCATGCTCTACATCTATACCAGAATCTGCAATTGCTACAATAACTGTTGTACCGTTCTTTCCTTCTAAAAATTGATATGCTTTTGCAATACTCATTCCAGGAATAGAATCTGTTTGTAAATCCATATGACTCCAAACATGCTCTTCACTTTCAGTTAACACGCCTTTTTTCGCAGGAACATTAATCACAGTATCAGTTCCATTAGGAACCGGAATTGTATTTACTGATGTTTTACAACTTGCTAATAAAAATGCAGCTACTGCTGTATAAATAATTGGTTTTAATACGCTCATTTCTCTTCTCTTAATTAAATATGTCTGTAAATTTATGTATGTTCTTTAATCGAACTCCTTTTTCTGTATGTTGTACTGTACAAATTTCATTGTACGCATCATGCTCTAGAAAAAGATAGTAATTATTGTCTGCTGCTTCATTTAAAAAAGCTGCTTTTTCTTTTATTGTTAATAAAGGTCTTGTGTCATAACCCATTACATAAGGCAAAGGAATGTGCCCAACTGTTGGTAATAAATCTGCCATAAAAACAATAGTTTTACCTTGGTAATTCAGCTTTGGTAACATTTGTTTTTCTGTATGACCGTCCATAAACAAAACATCAAACCCAATTTGATCTATAGAATTTCTATGGATAAAATTTAATTGTCCGCTTTCTTTTATAGGATTGATATTTTCTTTTAAAAAGGAAGCTTTTTCTCTAGCGTTAGGCTCGGTTGCCCACTGCCAATGCTTGTCATTAGACCAAAATTTTGCATTCTTAAAAGCGGGTTGTAGTAATGTTTTTTCAGAATTCCATTCAATAACACCTCCACAATGATCAAAATGCAAATGTGTTAAAAAAACATCTGTAATATCATCTCTATGAAAACCATGTTTTTTCAGAGAACTATCTAAAGAAAAATCTCCGAATAAATAATAATAGCCAAAAAACTTATCTGATTGTTTAGAACCTAAGCCCGTGTCTATTAATATGAGACGATCTCCATCTTCAATAAGCATACAACGCATGCTCATATTAATTAAATTGTTTGAGTCTGCAGGATTTGTTTTTTGCCAGATAGTTTTAGGAACAACGCCAAACATTGCACCACCATCTAACTTAAAATTACCTGTTTCTATTGGATAAATCTTCATTTTTAAGAAATTAAAAAATCATTAAAATTACTTTTAAAATAATAATTTAATGATTTATTAAACAGTAAATCACAAAATACTTTTGCAATTTACAAATATGAAGAAAATTGTATGATTTTCTGTTAATAAAAATCTAATTCTTAAGAAGTATAACTTAGTTTTTTACTAGTCTAGAAACTTTAATTTTGCTTAAAAATTTTGCTCCCTTAATAATTACAAAAACTGAGACTCCTAATCCTAAAATCACCATCAATAATTGATTGTCTAAAACATTTTCTGAAGTTGCAAATGCATCTGGTGGTAAAATCTGTAAAAACATAATTAATAGTATTTTTATTATAGAACAAAAGTACTACTGAGGTTCATTTTTCTAGAATATTTTTCGACAAAACACGCTTTAGTTTAGATGACTAGCGACTAACTACCCTTAAGTAAATCAATCTCTTACAATTATTTTTTGATGAATTTCATTTCCAAAACTATCTGTAACTGAAATTATATAATCACCTATTTCTAAAGATGTTGAAAACTCATTTATTTCTTTAGTGGTTCCTAAATACCTGTCATTTACATACCAAAACAAAGTAGCTTCACTATTAGAATGGGCAACTTTTAATATAATTTCATTCTTTTTTCCATCAAACCCTTTTGGTAAAAAAATCGTGCTTTTTTCTGTTGGATAGATAAACTTCATCGCATTTTTATTTTCGCCCAAACAATCGTTTCTAAATTTTGGCAACGATTTATAAAACGGATTTTTATCTTTGTAATAATACTCCATTAATGGCGGCAACACAAACCAAGATTTTTGTTTAATGTTCTCTAAACGTTCACAAGAAGTATTTACTTGGTAATTTTCGGATGCGTCTACATTTACCAAAACATGAAACGGACAAGGTTTTGTTTTTAACCCAGCATTTTGAACAAACTCCAATGATTTCTCTTCGCAAATCTGTGTTGCTCTGTAACCACTTTTATTACAAATCTCGATCTCTGTCATTTCATCAAACGGTTTTTCAAACCATGCTGCATTTGGTAATTTATCAAAAATATCGAATAAAATGGGTGCAGCAGTTTGCACACCAACCAAACCGGGTCTTCCTTCTCCATCTGCGTTTCCAACCCAAACTCCTACTACAAAATCTTTCGTAGTACCAATTGCCCAAGCATCTCTAAAACCAAAACTGGTTCCGGTTTTCCAAGCAATTTGTTTTGATGAATCGAAAAATTCCCAATTTTGGTCTGCATTTGGTCTGTTTACATCTTTCAAACTCTCGAAAGTTAAATAGATAGAAGCCGCATCAAAAATTATCTTTTCGGATGTTTTTTGCCCAAAATCAATCTTTTCATTTCCATAAAAAGTAGGTTCACAAAACTCATTTTTAAAATACCTGCTAGAATTTTGGGTATAATGATTTACTGTTGATGCCATGGATGCGTAACTTTTACATAAATCCCACAAGTTACTTTCTGCTCCTCCTAAAGCCAATGTTAATCCATAATAATTCGGATTCTTATTTAAATCTTTTAACTTTAATTTTTGTAAATAATCATGAAATTTCTCCAATCCAAAATCTTGTAACATTCTTACGGTTGGCACATTTAAAGATTTTGACAAGGCTAATTTTGCTGAAACTGCTCCTGCATATTTTTTATCAAAGTTTTCTGGTTGATAACTTCCAAAGTTTGTAGGTACATCTGCAACCAACATATTGGGCAACAAATCTCCAGCATCTAACATGGCAGCGTACAAAAATGGTTTAAAGATACTTCCTGTACTTCTTGGTTTGTCTATAACATCTACATCTTTTTGATGTTTAGTATCTGTTGGCGAATTACCAACATAACTTAAAACCTGTCTTGTTTTTACATCTAAAACCAACACAGAAATATTATAAATTCCGTTTTTATTAATTTGATTGTAGTGGTTTTTTACAATGGTATTCGCTTGATGTTGTAATTTTTTATCAATTGTCGTTTTTACAAACTCCCCTTTTTTTTCTTTGTTAATTTTCTGTAATAAATGCGGTGCTATTTGCGGAAGTGGATACGGTTTCTGTGGCAATTCTTCTAAAACAGATAATTCATAAGTTAAAGAATCAATTACTTTTTTAGCAAGTAATTTTTGTAACAAACGGTTTCTTTTTAGCAATAATTTTTGTTGATTTTTCCCCGGATAAATCAGATTTGGTGCATTTGGTAAAACTGCTAAGGTTGCAGATTCTGCCCAAGATAATTGGGATGCATTTCTATTAAAATACCTCCAAGCAGCTGCATCTAAACCAACTACATTTCCACCAAAAGGTGCATTTGAACTCCAAAAAGAAATAATTTTTTCTTTAGAAAACCGAAACTCTAAACGTGTGGCAAAAATCAATTCTTTTATCTTTTCAAAATACGTTCTAGATCGGTTGTCTCTACTTAATCGAATTACCTGTTGCGTAATTGTACTTCCGCCTCTTTTTACACCTCCTGCTTGCAAATTTTGTTTTAATGCTTTAAAAATAGAAACCGGATTAAACCCAGGATGTTTATAAAAATGTTCATCTTCAAACTGAATTAAACAGGTTTTAAACTTCTGCGGAACAGCATTATTATGAGGAAAACGCCATTGCCCATCTTTTGCTATCAATGCACCCAACAACTCATCATTATTACTCGTAATTACAGTTGATGTAGGTTTTGTAAATAACTTTGTTGGCAAACAAAATGCATAGAACATCAGTAAAACAACAACGAATATTGTTTTCTTCTTATGGCGTTTTATGTAGTTTATTATCTGCATTATTTATTATCTGTCATTGCGAGTTTACGAAGCAATTTGTTATTTTAATTGAGAGATTGCTTCGTTCCTCGCAATGACATCTTATTTTACAACATCAATCCAACGTCCTTTAGTTCTCACTAAATAATCGTTATCATACATCGCTTCTACCTGAACTCCTGGTAAATAATAATTCCCTAAATAGGCCGCATTCAGTAAAACAGTAAAGGTTTTTGTCTCTGTTTTTTTAGATTGCTGATTCAAATCGAAATAGAAATTTACACGGTCATCTCTTATATCTGTGTAACGTGCTTCACTTTTTGTCGTAGTTCCAAAATCTGTGAAACGGGTATTTACAATTTCCCATCCAGAAGGAAAAACTTGTGTTAACGCAATGTCTTTTACACTTTCATTTTTCGGATTACTCACTGTTATTTTTGCAACAAAATCTTGACCTTGTTTCAACTCATTTATTTCGATTAACTTCCCTTCCAAATCGATATACTGAACAGCAACACTTAAACCTCTACTTTCAGAAATTTCATCACCCAAAGGCAATTGCCCAGAATTGATAATTCTTGCAAAAACAATATTATTTTCATCATTTTTTATACGGATAGAATTTTCGCCTTTTTTCACTTTTAAAGTTCTTTGAACCATCGAACTTTGTGTTTTTACAGCAACCGTTTGTCCATCATTTGTATACTTTAAATTGATTGCTTTTCCTCCGTTTTTAACAACCATCTTTCCGATTGCTAACAAACTATATGCCGTAGATTGTGTGCTCATCCATTTATTACTAGACAACTCTTTTGCGATAGATTTTGCTACATCTTTGGTGTCTTTATGATTGGTAATTAACATCGTTTCTAAAGCCATTGCTCGGTTTCTATCTACAGAACCATACGTGTAATAATTGTGTTTAGAAGTGCTAAAATTAATATTTGCAGTACTCATAATTTCTTTACTAGCTTCTTTCTGACCCGCCAAAGCATACGCCGCAGCCAAACGCCATTTTGCTTCATTCGAAATTTGTTTAAACTCTCGCATTCTATTCATTGCAGACAAATCTGCACTTCCAGCCAAGGCCAGCGTATATAACCTATAAGATTGCGCTAAATCTGTGTAATTATTTCTGTAATCTGGTCTCCAATTTCTTGCTGCATTTTTCTGATATCTAATAAAATCACTTTTAAAAGTTAACGGTAAAACAAAGCCTTTTTTGGCAGCTTCTAACATAAAATGACCTGCATACGTTGTGCCCCAATCATCTGTCTCGTTTTCTCCAAGCCAATAACTCAAACCTCCATTTGCTTGTTGAAATTTCCCTAATCGTTTAATTCCGTTTTCTATGTTTTCTTGAACTTGACGTTTTTTATCCGCAGTTAAATCAAAAATATCATTTAAAAATAACTGAGGAAAAACACTTGATGTTGTTTGCTCTACACAACCATGCGGATAGCGAATTAAATAGGCTAGTCTTCCAGAAAAATTAATGGACGGAATTGTAGACAATTCTAAAATTGCCGTGTTTGAACCTGCGACTCCAAATGTATTAAAGTTGATACTTTGCATTTGTTTTCCTTCAATAGTTACATCAACAACTTTAGAGGTCATCGGATTCGGATTTACAACATCTAAATCTACTTTATAAGTTGCTTTTTCTCCGTTTCCGCTCGCAATAATTTCAACCGTATTGATGCCATTTGCTTTTAAAACATCCAATTCAAAATACACCATCTTTTCATCTGGTTTTTTGAAGTTGATTGTTTGATACTTGTTCCCAACAACAGAAATTCCGTTGGAAGTTTTTACCTGAACAGTAACATTCTTTACTTTTTTATCCATTGCAAAAATGGTAATTGGTAGGGTAACTTTTTCTTTTGGCGATAATTTTCTTGGCAATGTAGCCAACACCATTAAAGGTTTCTTAACAGGAACTGCTTTTTCTACATTTCCAAAAGCCCCTTTATTAACATCACCAGCAATTACCATTGTTCTCACAGAACCAATATAATTCGGTAAGGTAATTTTGTGAGAATCCGTTTTTCCTTTTTCTAAATAAAACGGTCCTAAATATTTTACAACAGGTTTAAATCTGTTTGCTTTTCTGTTTTTCCCTTTTGATGCATTTCCATCTCCACCAATGGCAAAAACTTGATCGATACTTCCTGAATATCCGCCAATTACATCGTCAAAAATATCCCAGGTTTTTACACCTAAAGCTTCTCTTGCATAAAAAACATCGAATGCATTCGGGGTTCTAAATCGTGTTAAATCTAACAAACCTTCTTCTACAACAGCCAAAGTATAGGTCATTGGTTTGTTGTTTTTTTCTGAAACTTTTACAACAAACTCTTTTTCTGGTTGCAATTCATTTGGCATCGAAATTTCTGGTTCTAATTTGGTAGACTTATCTTCAACCAATATCGGAATAATACCAAACAATCGAATTGGTAAATCGTTTTCTGAAACCTGATGCGGTTGTAATAATGAAATGTTTACAAACACATTTGGCGCCATGTTTTTATTGATAGGAATTTCTACAGAAGTCGTTCCTTTTTGCGTTTCCACCCATTTCGTTTCCAAAACCTTTGTACCATTTTCGATACTGATTAACGCACGTCCTTTACTTCCTGAAGGAAACGTAATTTTTGCAGTTTCACCAACATTGTATTTTTCCTTATCCGCAGAAAATACCAACATTTTTGCAGCCTCTTTATCACCCGAAGTAGAATTTTGCCACCAATTTTTATAGAAATAAGCAGTTCTACCGGTTGCATGACCACTTTTTTTATCAAGAACTCTTATTAAAAAACGTCCTCTGTCTTTCTCTGGAATATTCAAACTGAAACTTCCTTTTCCTTTTGAATTTGTGCTGATTTTTAAAGTTTTGTATTTGTTCTGATAACTGCTAGCAGTATATCTAGATAAATTATCATCAGCAGCACTCCACCACCAACGCCACTGAATTTGATAAACTTCAACCTCAATTTCATCTCTTTGAATCGGATTTCCTTTTTCATCTACAGAAACCACAGAAAAGGTCTGATTCTCATCTGTAAAAAACGAACCATATCTATTTCCTTCTGGAGATTTTAAACCCACAAAAGAGGTGAAAGGTGCATATTTTTTAGTGAAAGCATCCATAGAAAAATCACCGCCAGTTTCAAAAGCTCTTACCAAAAATTGAACGTTTAACATTCCTGGAGCATTTTTACCAATACTTAATTTACTATTAATTTTTGCAATTCCGTTTGCATCTAATTTCCCTTCGAAAACAGTTATTTCTTCTGACGAAAACTCTCTTGATGGATCTGTAAAAACAAAATCCTTATAATTTTCAAAACTATAATTAGCCGCCGAAACCTTTGCTTTAATTTCTGCTTTTAGATTTTTTGCAGGCGTTCCGTGTAGCCATTTTACATCTAACGTACCGTTAATTGGGTTTCTGCTTGTTAGAACCTCACCATCAAAATCAATTTTAATTTTTAATCGGTTTGGTTTTACGGTTTCAATTTTTAGACTTTTGTAAAACTTTGCGCCACCAACAGAAATTTTTGCAGAATAATTTCCTGTTTTTGCTTCTTGTGAAGTTGTTACAGAAAACTTATAAAAGTTGTGTAGATTTTCTGACGTCACCTTCTTATACACCAACTTTCCACTTGGGTCTGTAACTTCTAATTTTACTGGGTGATTTTTAGGTAACCTATTTTCTGCATCATTTAGCATAAACGTTAAATGCAGAGAATCTCCAGGTCGCCAAACGCCACGTTCTCCGTAAATATACCCTTTTAAACCTTTTTGAGTTTTACTTCCTGCAACATCAAACTTACTTAAAGACAAAGAATTTCCGTCTAATAATTTGATATACCCTTTTTTATTTCCTTTAGAAACAATTGCAAATGCTGCGTTTTTAGTACTTTCTACCTTTACAAAACCTTGTGCATTTGTTCTAGTTGATAAAATTTCTTTTTGCTGAAAATTATATAATTTAACAATAGCACCAATTATAGGTTTTGTATTTAAAATATCTGTTACAGCAAAAAAGTATTCATTATTTGTCCCTTTTTTAGCGATAATTCCCATATTGGAAGCCAATAAATTTTGCGATATTCCTCTTTCATTATAATAAACTTCATGACACGGATTGTCTCTTTCTCTCCAATTATAATTATAGTTCTTGTAGCTATACAATTTATTATCCCAATACAATTCTTCTCTTTCTTCTTCACCTTCAACTTCACTTAAATTGTCATATTCTTCACCATAATAATCACCTTCAAAATCAGTATTATTCGCAATAGAAACCGTACTTTCTGAACAATTGTAAATAGCCTGATCCTTATTAAAACTCAGCTCTATTCTGTAAATTGCTCCGGTTTCAGCTTCCATCATTTTAGCCAAATCTACACTATATGCTTTCCATTTTTGAGTATTGTTTTCATTCTTATCAATTAAAGTAATGGTTTCTTTTGCAACTCTTCTACCTACTCTTTTTATAGCATATTCATTATTGCTATTTATGTTATTCTCTTGCAGAAATTGCAACACATTCTCTTCATAAATTTTAATAATCCGAACATCAACTTCCCTAACATTTATGGCTTCAAAATTGAATTTTAAGTCATTCGAATTCGGCAAAATAGTTCCACTACTAATTGCTCTAATCTCTGGTTTTTTCTGCTCGAAAGTGATGGTTTCTGTATAATTGTTTTTTAATTTATAATTGTCAATGTTCTTTATTCCTTGAAAAACGGAAACCAAAATAGCGCCTTCAAATTTCGTTTCAGAAAACACTTTTAACTCATTTCCGTTAACAATGAAACGTGGATTTTTTACATTTTTGACGGTTACTAAACCATCAAAATTTTGTTGCTTTTTAAGTTGATCAGAAAAATTAATAGAAATATATTGTTCTGAAGTGTTATTCACTTTTAAATGAATTACATTAAAATTATTTTTCCCTGGAATTATAATTTCATTTTCTCCTTTTGACTCTGAATTTATCGGATCTCCATTCCAAATAATTTCTAATTTAGAATCTTCTACAAAACGTTGAATGCTATCAATTTTAAATTCAAAAACTTTTCCCTTTTCATAAGATTCATTCCAAACGATGTTTCTTGAAGTTCCTTTTTGTGATGCCTTTATCAATTCTTTAGCATTTTCTAAAGAAATTACATCTGCAGATTTTACAACGCCTCCTAAATATTGATATTCTTTAGAATACGATTGCAAATTATTCGTTTGAATATTAAAATTCGGTGCGATTGTTTTAAACTGAAACGTGTAATTTTTAAATTCTTTGGAAGTCTTTTTATAGATTTCATTCAATTTTATAGTCACAGAATATTCGGTATCAGCATCTAAATTCTCATCAGGTATAAATATAAAAGCATGTTTATTCACCGTTTTAATAGTACCATTTACAAATGGTTTTATAGAAATAATTTCTGATGATATTTCTTTATTCGCCTCCCAACCATCTACTTCTTTGGCAAGATTTACTTCTAAATTATTCGCCACAGAAACAACACCAGAAGTTGTATAACTGATGTATTCTTTAAATTTATAGATGTTATCGGTTTTAATCTCTTCTTTTTTGCAAGAAAAAATTAATAAAAGAATTGAGATTCTAAAAAGTAGATTTTTCGCTTTCATATTGGTTGTCTTTATAAACACACCACAAAAATAAGGATTCCTTTTTAGCTTATGGATAACTATTTAGTATTCGCTATTGTTTATTTAGTATTCGCGTAAAATAAAAATAATAGTTCTTTACTTCCCAACCATAAAGTTTTTAGGTAAATTCTTCTCTCATTAAGCTAAATCCTCTTTTATCGAGATAATCAGCTGGTAATTATTAAAAAATAAACACTCTCGACGTTACCTTCTTTTAGAATTAAATGGACTAACCCATTTTTAACTCTTATAACAGAGTTTGAACAACTAATTTCTTTTACTTGGTTTCTTTTTAAACCGATAAATATATTATGTTCCATAATATAGAGTGAAACTATTTTGTGTCTCTTCTTATATAACTAAGAACATATGTTATTGTTATTTTTTTTTTACATAAAAAAAAGCCCAATCTTTAGATTGGGCTTTGTGGAGGTGTCTAGCGGATTCGAACCGCTGTACATGGTTTTGCAAACCATTGCCTAGCCACTCGGCCAAGACACCTTTTAGTTTTAAAACTTATTTCTAATAAATTAGGAAGCTGTTTTAAGGATTGCAAATTTACGCAAATTTACAAGTATTACAAGCATTTTTTTATCTTATCGCTTTTTTGTGAGAATTATAACAACTTCTTCTACGTTTCCGCCTATTGGTGGATTTATTTTTGCTACAGAAACTTTGGCACTTTTTACCTTTCTTATTTCTTTAAAAAGACGATTTAGAATGCGTTGTGCAACCTCTTCTAAAAGCTTAGAACGAATAGCCATTTCTTCTTTTACAATATGATTTAAATGCACATAATCTACCGTGTCTGCCAATTCATCTGTTTTTGAAGATTTTCTTAAACTTGCCTTTACTTCTACATCTACTCGGTATTCACTTCCTATTTTAGCCTCTTCATCTAAACAACCGTGAAATGCATATAGTTTGATATTGTTTACTTGTATAATTCCCATTTATTCTTCTTTATTTGAAATACTTTCAATTTTTTCCCACATTTTATCTGAGTTTAACCTAAAAGATCCTTTAAACTCTAAACTCCATTCGCTAGGTTCTATAATCGATAAAAATAATTCTTCTTTTTTATTTATATATAAGTGATATGTTTCGCCAATAATAGGCTCAAAACCAAATTTCGCATTGTACAACATGTCATTGTATTGAAATTTCTCCATCAATAGCTCATACTCTTTTCTTACTTCTTCAAACTTCCCTTTGAGTATTTTATTTGTACGTCTTACGCCATCTGCCGTCCAAGTTGCAGTATTTGTAGGTTTAATTACTGGCGAACTCGCAGAGGTCCCGTAGGGTTTTAAAGCAGCGTCATATTTTTGTGTTTCTTCATTAAAAACAACTAAATCTGGCTTTTTTTCTGCGTCTTTCTTCATTTTACAAAATTACGACAAAATATAAATACTAAAGTAGCTTTTAGAGAACTTTAAATAGCAAGTATGCCCGCGTTAAGGATTGAAACGGCATCCTTTTTATTTTTTTTATAAATAAAAAGATATAGTGAAAAGCCTGACCAAGCTTTTTTGCTTGGTAACGCCCAAGAACTGTAAATGCTAGTTTTTAAGACCCTGAAATAAATTCAGGATTAATTCAATTGCTAATTTTAAGTTTATGCTGAAGGCTCTTAAAAATAAGTTTCATTAACTCGTAAAAAAGTCGAAAACATTGCTAATTCCGCTTGTTTTGGTTTTATAGAATTCTGTATAGGTACAACGTGTACAAGTTACACTAGTAAATTTCTGATTTTGAATATCGAAAATCTTTGATAAGGTTCCGCCAGTTGCTCGCATTTCTCCTAACTTATAGGTTTTAGAGTCGCATTTCGGACACGTGTAATTTCTAATTTGATCGCTCATAGGAAATAGTGTTTGTTTATTAGTTGCTGAATTTACAATTTTGTTACAAACTCTTAATACCAATGAAGTATTTTATGTAATTTTGTGTTCTAATTTTTTCAAATAAAACGATGTCTGAAGAGAAAAAATCGCTCAATTTTTTAGAGCATATTATTGAAGAGGATTTAGCAAACGGAATGCCAAAAGAAAACTTACGTTTCCGTTTTCCGCCAGAACCAAATGGGTATTTGCATATTGGTCACACCAAAGCAATCGGAATTAGTTTCGGTTTGGGTGAGACGTATAATGCGCCTGTAAATTTGCGTTTTGACGATACAAATCCTGCAAAAGAAGAACAAGAGTATGTAGACGCTATTAAGAAAGATATTTCTTGGTTGGGCTATTCTTGGGCAAATGAATGTTATTCTTCAGACTATTTTCAGCAATTGTTCGATTGGGCAGTTTTGTTGATAAAAGATGGAAAAGCGTATGTAGATTCTCAATCTTCGGAAGAAATGAGAGCGCAAAAAGGTACGCCAACGAAGGTTGGTACAAATAGTCCTTTTAGAACGCGTTCTGTGGCAGAAAACTTGGAATTGTTCCAAGGAATGAAAGACGGAAAATTTAAGGAAGGTGAACATACTTTGCGTGCTAAGATTGATATGGAGAACCCAAATATGTTACTGCGTGATCCTTTAATGTACAGAGTTATGTTTAAAACACACCATAGAACTGGTGATGATTGGTGTATTTATCCGATGTACGATTGGACGCATGGTGAGAGTGATTATATTGAGCAAATTTCACATTCTTTGTGTTCTTTAGAGTTTAAACCTCACAGAGAATTGTACAATTGGTTTCGTGATAATGTTGTTGATTATAGTAGATCTGAATACCCGAATGCACCAAAACAACGTGAGTTTTCTCGTTTGAATTTGAGTTATACAATTATGAGTAAACGTAAATTGTTGACGTTGGTTGAAAATGGAATTGTTAATGGTTGGGACGATCCAAGAATGCCAACAATTTCTGGTTTACGTAGACGTGGTTATACACCAGAATCTATTAAAAGTTTTGTGGAAACGGTTGGTGTTTCTAAACGTGAAAATATAATTGATGTGGCACTTTTAGAGTTTAAAATTCGTGAGGATTTAAATAAAACAGCTAAAAGAGTGATGGGAGTTTTAGATCCTGTGAAAGTAATTATTGATAATTATCCTGAAGGAAAAGAAGAATTTCTAACGGCTGAGTATAATGATTATGAAGATGGTTTTGGAACTAGAGAGGTTCCTTTTTCTAGAGAGATTTACATAGAACGTGAAGATTTTAGAGAAGAAGCGAACAAGAAGTTCTTCCGTTTAAAATTAGGAAAAGAAGTCCGTTTAAAAAATGCTTATTTTATTACAGCTACTAGTTGTGAAAAAGATGAAAATGGAGAAATTACCGTTATTCATTGTACGTATGATCCATTGACAAAATCTGGAATGGATACAGAAGAAAGCAAGCGTAAAGTAAAGGGTACTTTGCATTGGGTTTCTATAAAACATGCTGTAAAAGCAGAGGTTAGAGCTTATGACAGATTGTTTTTAGATGAAGCGCCAGACTCTCATAAAGATAAAGATTTTATGGAGTTTATAAATCCTGATTCTTTGGAAGTGATTACCGCTTTTGTAGAACCAAGTTTACAAACAGCAAAAATTGGAGAACGTTTTCAGTTTCAACGTATGGGATATTTTAATGTTGATGATGATACCACTACAGACAATTTAATTTTTAATAAAATTGTTGGATTAAGAGATTCTTGGGGTGGCAAATAAGTAGGTAATTATCAGTCTTACTGCTGTGTTATTGAAAATATAATATTTATAAACAATTACAAATTATGAAAAAATTACTTTTTTTATCAATCCTTATCTTTACACTTTCTTGTTCAAACAAAAAAGAAGTTACGCAAGTTGCAGAAGTTTCTTGTGGTCAATGTCAGTTTGAGTTAGACAGTCAAAATGGTTGCGATTTAGCAGTTCGTATAGATGATAAAGCCTATTTTGTAGATGGTTTTAATATTGATGATTTTGGTGATGCCCATGATGAACACACAGGTTTTTGCGAAGTAGTTAGAAAAGCAGCAGTTTCTGGTGTTGTAGAAAACGGACGTTTTAAAGCGACTTCTATAAAGTTGGTAGACGATTTAGAGTAAATATTTTATATACAAGAATCAAAATAAAAAAAAATCCGAAGTAAAATATTTACTTCGGATTTTTTTATACTGACAACTGAATACTAAAAACTGCTGATTAAATTAAGGCGCAGGATTTGGAATATCTGAATGTACTGCTTCAATTTCTTTTAAGGTTTCTTCAGACAACTCAATATTTATAGAATTGATATTTTCTTTTAACTGGCTCATTTTTGTTGCTCCAATAATAGTACTAGTTACAAATGGCAATTGATTGATGAACGCCAAAGACATTTCAGATAAGGTAAGTCCGTTTTTCTTTGCAATTGCTTCATATCTTTTTACAGCCTCTAGAGAACTAACACCCATATAACGTGCCGTAAAACGCGGAAACAAGGTTCCTCTCGCACCTTCTGGCTTCTTACCGTCTAAATATTTACCAGACAAAACACCTTGCGCTAAAGGCGAATATGCTAACAAACCAATGTCTTCTCTCATAGAAACCTCAGACATTCCTATTTCATACGCTCTATGAATTAGAGAATATGAATTTTGAATCGTAACGGGTCTTACTAAATTGTGTGCTCTGGCTGTTTCTAAATATTTCATGGTTCCCCAAGGAGTTTCATTTGAAAGTCCGAATGCTTTAATAGTCCCTTTTTTCACAAAATCGTTTAGTGTTTCTAAAATCTCTAAATGATTTTCGGCCTCTTTTGAGGCTGTTTTATACGGATAATCTCTAGTACCAAAACAATTTACACCACGATCTGGCCAATGCAATTGGTACAAATCTATATAATCTGTTTGCAACCTTTTTAAACTTGCTTCTATGGCTTCTGTGATGTTTTTTCTATTGAAGCCGCCAGTTCTAATATGTTTTGTATAATCGCCACCACCAGCAATTTTAGTTGCTAAAACTACTTTGTCTCTATTTCCTGTTTTTTGAAACCAGTTTCCAATAATTATTTCTGTGTCTGCATATAATTCAGGAGTTGCAGGAACAGGGTATAATTCTGCGGTATCAAAAAAATTGACACCTTGTTCTAAAGCATAATCCATTTGTTCAAAAGCTTCTTCTTGAGTATTTTGTTTTCCCCAAGTCATGGTTCCTAAACAAATTTTAGAAACTTTAATCTCTGTATTTCCTAGTTTTGTATATTTCATCTTATAAATACCTGTACGTTTATTAATTTAATCGTATAATTAATTAAAACCTGACAACGAATTTAAAACTTATTCGTCTCAAAAGCAAAAAGCGTATAATTATAAAATTACACGCTTTTTAAATTAAATATTATTTACCTTTTATTTCAAAATAGCTTCAATACCTGGTAAGGTTTTTCCTTCTAACATTTCTAACATAGCACCACCACCAGTAGAAACATAACTTACTTTGTCTGCAAAACCAAATTGCTTTACAGCTGCAACAGAATCTCCACCACCAACTAAAGAAAACGCTCCGTTTTTGGTTGCTTTGTCTATTGAATGTCCTAAAGCAATTGTTCCACCAGCAAAAGATTCCATTTCAAAAACACCTAAAGGCCCGTTCCATAGAATCGTTTTACATTTGTTTACAACCGTATCAAAAATTTCTCTAGATTTTGGGCCAGCATCTAAACCCTGCCATCCATCAGGAATTTTAGTAATGTCTATAATTTGTGTATTTGCATCGTTAGAAAAATCGTCTGCAGCAATTACATCAACAGGAATATGAACTTCAACCCCTTTTGCTTTTGCTTGCTTTAAAATAGCAAGTGCCAATTCCATTTTATCATCTTCACAAATAGAATTACCTACAGTTCCTCCTTGTGCCTTTATGAAAGTGAAACTCATTCCACCACCAATAATCAAGTGATCTACTTTGTCTAAAATATTTTCAATGACGGTAATTTTAGACGATACTTTTGCACCTCCTAAAATTGCCAAAACTGGTTTTTCAGAATTATTTAATACTTTATCTATACTTTCTATTTCTCTTGCTAGTAAATTTCCGAAGCATTTTTTTCCTTCAAAAAACTGCGCAATTATTGTTGTTGATGCATGTGCTCTGTGAGCAGTACCAAAGGCATCATTCACATAAATATCTCCAAATTTCGATAATTTCTCTGCAAAAGCAACATCTCCTTTTGTTTCTTCTTCATAATAACGAAGATTTTCTAATAATAAAATTTCTCCTGCTTCTAAGTTAGCAACTGCTTCTTCAACTTTATCACCAATACAATCTTCAACAAATTTTACATTGCAGCCAATAACATCTACCACAGATTTTACAATATGTCTTAAAGAAAATTCTTCTTGAAATCCTTTTGGACGACCTAAATGAGACATTAAAACACAACTTCCTCCTTGTTCTAAAATAGCTATAATTGTAGATTTTGCAGCCTGAATTCTAGTATTATCTGTTACTTCAAATTTATCATTTAAAGGCACATTAAAATCTACGCGAATGATTGCTTTTTTATTTTCGAAATTAAAATCTTTTAGTGTTTTCATTATGTCTTGTTTTCAACAAAAATACCTAATTCTTTAGATGTATAGAAATCGAAACCTGAAAAATTAAGTTAACGTTTGCGTAGTTCTCCTTTATTATTATCACATTTTTATAAATTGAAAGATTGCTTTCTAAAATTGATGAATTTCTGAAGAACAAATTTTATATTTGTAGATGCTTTTCAACCAAATTATAGGCCAAGAACACATAAAAAACCATCTGCAGGTTTCTGCTGAAAATGGTCGAATTCCTCATGCTCAACTATTTGTTGGTAAAGAAGGAAGTGGTACCTTACCAATGGCAATTGCATATGCACAATTTTTACTTTGCAATTCTTCGAATAATGCAGCGGCTTGTAATATAAAGTGTGATAAATTACAACATCCTGATTTACATTTTGCTTTTCCTGTAACTACAAATGATGCTGTAAAAAAACATGCAGTAAGTAATTTGTTTCTAGAAGATTGGCGCGATTTTGTTAAAAACCAACCGTATGGAAGCTTGTTTAATTGGTTACAATTTATTGGCGTAGAAAATAAACAAGGTAATATTGGCGTTGATGAGGCAGAAGCAGTTGTTAAAAAATTACAATTAAAATCTTACGAAGGTGGTTTTAAAGTGATGATTATTTGGATGGCAGAAAAAATGAACATTGCTGCTGCTAATAAACTTTTAAAACTAATTGAAGAGCCACCAAATAAAACGGTATTTATTTTAATTACAGAGAATGAAGAACATATTATAAATACCATAAAATCTCGTTGCCAAGCTTTGCATTTTCCTGTTTTAAGTGAAAATAATATTGCAAATGCTTTGATTGAAAGAGAAAATTGTTCTGAAAATGAAGCAGTTAAAATAGCACATCAGGCAGAAGGAAATTATAACAAAGCAGTGCATTTATTGCACAACGATTCTTCTGATTTAGTTTTTGAAGAATGGTTTATCGCTTGGATTAGAACTGCTTTTAGAGCCAAAGGAAATGCCTCTGTTGTACAACAATTAATAGAATGGTCTGAAACAATTGCAAAAACCGGACGAGAAACTCAGAAACGTTTTTTAGAGTATTGTTTGCAATTTTTTAGACAAGCTTTGTTATTAAATTACAAAAGTGATAACTTGGTTTTTATGGAAACTAAAACGGGTTTCGATCTTTCTAAATTTGCTCCTTTTGTACATTCTGGTAATATTTTAGACATCGAAAAAGAATTAAATGATGCCATGTTTCACATTGAAAGAAATGGAAACGCTAAAATTATTTTGTTAGACCTTTCTATGAAATTAACTCGTTTTTTACATAAAAAGGAGGAAACAGTTTCTTAGTAAACTAAATTCCTTTTACAATTCTTTCGGCAAGATACAAATCTGCAATTGTTGGGTTTTCTGGGCAAGATTTAATTTGAACGAATTCATCTCCAGATCTAACTAAACCCGTTTGTAAAACTTTAAAATATACACCACAAAAGGTTGTATTCCAGAATTTTTTAACAATCTTCATGTCGTTAAAACGAACACCTAATTTTAAACAAGGGTTTCTTGGCTTTGTAGCTTCTAAAATAGTTTCACCAACTTTAAAAGTATCTCCTTGATAAATTTTTGTTTCATCTAAATCATCAATGGTTAAGTTTTCTCCAAAGATGCCCATTTCAAAATCTAAATTAGGGTACACAGATTTCCAATATTCATAATGTTTTAGTGAATAACCATAAACTGCTTGTAGAATTCCTCCGTGATCTACTCTATTACAAATAACATCTCCTTTTACATCTTCTAGATCTAAAAAAACAGATCTTTCAACTGAATATTTAAAAATACCAGTTGTAACTAAAGTTCCCTTCCAATCAACTTCTTTTCGTTCCCCTATATTTGTTGAAATGATTTTCACAAGGCTATTTTTTAAATTTTAATAATGCTTTTTTGGTAAATTCAGATAAGACTAATTCACCAGAAACAGCAGCTCTTTCTGCTAATAAATTATTCCAATTTTCTGTTCCTTTCCACAATACTTTTTTCATTTCTATTAGAGCAACAGGATTGTAAGAGGCTAACTTAGTTGCCATAATATCTATTTCTTTATCTAACTCACTTGTAGACTCAAAAACCTTGGCATACAAACCTTTTTCTTTTGCCCAATAGGCATTTTTCCAGCTTGTTGCATCTAGCGTTAATTCTGCAGTTCCAGAAATACCTATTTTTCTAGAAACCGCTGGTTCAATTACAAATGGTCCAATTCCTATGGTAAATTCAGACAATTTTATAGACGCATTTTCTGTTGCTAAAACGTAATCACAAGCTGCTGCCAAACCAACGCCACCGCCAACAGTTTTTCCTTGAATTCTACCAATAATTAATTTACCACAAGTTCTCATAGCATTAATTACATTTGCAAAACCAGCAAAAAATTGTTTTCCTTCCTCTAGGGTTGAAACTGCAACCAATTCATCAAAAGAAGCACCAGCACAAAAAGCCTTTTCTCCTTCAGATTTTAAAATAATTAAAGAAACTTCATCATTTTTTCCTACAGAAATTAATTCTTTGGTTAACCTGTCTAATAATTCACTAGGAAAAGAATTACTTGCAGGATGTCCAAATTCTATAGTTGCAATTTTATTTTGAATATTGGTATATAAACTTCCGTTTTGTCTTATTGTGGTCATAAACTGAATTTTAAGTAAAAGTATAATAATAAATGTAAGCTCTAGCTTTGTGGATAGTTATTTTTAATCTCACGACTCTGTTCGAGGTGACGTTCGTTAGGTTTTATTCTTCTGCAAGTGGCAAAAAAGTACTTCGAAATTTAAAAACCAACGGTAAGCCTCTTGCAATAATCCAAAGTGTAAAGGCAATCCAAATGGCAATTAATTTAAAATCAAAATAATCAAATATTAATAAAGTGGGAATAAAAACCAGACCTGTTGCAAAGATTAAAAGGTTTCTTAAATATTTCATTTTTCCCATTCCTTTAAACATTCCATCAAAAATAAAGGTAATTGCATTTATAGGTTGTGTGATTAGAACAATCCAAAAAACAGTATAAAATTGTTCTAGAACTAATTCTTCTTTCGTAAATATTCTTCCAATGGAATTGTAAAAAAATAAACCAATCAACCCCATTATGAGTCCCATTATAAATCCGTATTTAAGTAGTTTATTACTTAATTGTATCAAAGATTTATAATCTTTTGCACCTAATAATTTACCAGATAAAATATTTCCTGCACTTGAGTATCCATCTATCATAAAAGCGCCTAAAAACCAAATATTTAAACTTATTGTGTATGCTGCAATGTACTCTTTTCCATAATCTGTAGCATAAGAAGTTGCTAAATACAGCGCCACATTTAAAGCAATCGTTCTTACAAAAAGATTTGAAATCATATTTAGTAACCTCGGAATTTCTGCATGAAAAGGAAAACTTATTTTTAACGAAATAGACGTTTTCTTCAATAATAAAAACAAAGAAATAACCGCCATTGTTATCTGTGCAATTACACTTGCATACGCAGCTCCTTCTATATGCATTGCAGGAATATACCCTTCGATTCCGTATACTAAAATTATATCTAAGACAATGTTTAAAGATGCACCAATTATGGCAATTATCATCGGATAATAAGTGTTTTGTAATCCTCTAAAGGTTCCGAAAACGGCAAATACAAAAAGTGCAAACGGAAAGCCAAAAATTCGAATATTAAAATAGGTAATACAATATTCTAAAATTTGACCAGAAGCATTATAAAATTCAAAAATTTGTCTAGAAAACGGATAAGAAATTGCCAAAACCAATAAGCTACCAAGAACTACAATTGCAATTGCTTGTGCAGGTAATTCTTTAACTTCATCTAATTTGTTTGCCCCTACATATTGAGAGACAATAGACGAAATAGCACTTCTTATTTGACCAAAAACCCAAATTAACATAGAAATAAAAGCACCCACAATACCAACTGCTGCTAAGCTTTCTGTTGCATTACTATCTATATTACCAATAATGGCGGTGTCTGTAATAGACAAAACGGGCTCTGCAATACCAGCAATTAAAGCAGGAATTGCTAACTTATTAATGTTCTTAAAACTAATATTTGTGCTCAAAAAAAATATCCTTTTTGCAAAGATACATATCTAAAAAATGTAAAAAAGAAAAAAATTCTCTTAAAATTAACTAATTAAGGTGGTTAAAAAATTTAAAAGCAGCGTTATATTCCAACATGCCTTTATTGGTTTTAAAGGGTAAATAACTCTTAATACCTTAGATCTGCAGGCTCAATAAAATCGATTTCTAGATTGTAAATTTCTTTTACATAACTCTTAATTTCTTCTATAAACTCGTCTAGTTTTTCTTGTGTAATATTTGTTGCTGCCTTTTTTCTAGGCAGTGCAAAATCAATTGGTAAGAAACCACTGTTTAAGTTTTTAAACGAATAAATTCCGGCTTCTAAAGGTTGAGAAAAATTATAGTTTTTACTTTTTGTATATAAGTATGCATATAATAAAACCTGAATCGCTTTTAGGTGCTTCTCATCTCGCAAGTTTTCAAGTTCTGGAACCCGTAAATTCGTACCCGTTACCATGCCTGTTTTATAATCTATAATTCTTAAAACACCATTTAACTCATCTACTCGATCTACTTGACCATGCAATTTTATAGGAAAATCGATTCCTTCAATTTCTATTTCTGCGGATAGATTTTCTTCTGTTGCAATAATTTTTAGTTTATTGTTTTCATCTTTTAGCAATTCTTTTTCTTTAGACAAAAAGTTTGAAACAAATCTGTTTGCAACTTCAAAAATTAAACGATTTTTTCCTTTAGATATGTCTCCGTTTTTAAACTGCAATTCAAAATGTTTTACCACTAAATCTTTGGCTTCTTTTTCCATTTTAGTAATAATTTCTACAGATAAAAAGGCATTTACAAAAGGGGTGTATAATTCGTCTAAAACTTCATGAACCACAGTACCCAAAGTATTAAAAGCAACGGTTTCTTCAACATCATCAAACTCTTTAATCTTTAAAATTTTCTGTTTGTAAAACGAAACAGGATTGTGCAGATAGTTGGTTAAAGCAGAGGGTGAAATTCCTTTTTCTGCCAATTCTTTCAAACGCTCAAAAGTAGCTTCATTCTTACTAATATCTTTTAATTCTTTCTTGTTAGAAATTACTTTTGGCGATATGTTTTTCTGAACAATATCTCCTCGCATCATTTCTAATTGTGTTACAAAACGGCTTTTTTCTCCACTTCCAAAAACATCATGTTCTGTATTATAAAGTATGAAAATGTTTTTTGCTCTTTGTAATAATCTAAAAAAGTGATACGAAAAAATCGCATCTTTTTCTCTATACGTTGGCAAACCAAAAGCTATTTTCACATCAAAAGGAATAAATGTATTCTGTTGTGAACTTGCAGGTAAAACACCTTCATTCGTAGATGTTAAAATTATATTCTCAAAATCTAAAACACGAGTTTCTAACATTCCCATTAATTGCAAACCTCTTAATGCTTGCCCTTGAAAAGACAAGGTTTCTGAAGAAATTAATTGTTTAAAAAACAAGGACAATGTTTTTAAATCTGTAAAATATTCATATTCTGTTTGCAGTGTTTTTAACTGTGTAAAAGCGGTATAAAAACGAAACAAGTATTCTTTTTCTAAATCTGTTACATCTTCTTTTAAAAGGTTGATTAGGTTTAAAATTCTATCTAAAAACTCGTTAATCGTTGTATAAGAACTAAAGATTGAAGAGATTGTGTCTCTTACTTGTACATCTGTATCTTTTAAAATAGTTTCTATTTGTGTTTTACTGATAAAAATATGATTTTCTTTTCCAATTTCTTCCGTAAAACTATCTACCAAAGAGTTCTTGTCTTTAGATAATAATTTATAAACAGATTGATGTTTTAAAAACCGAACAACATCTTTATGATAAAATTCATTCACAATCGTTTTTTGCAGCTTTTCTTGCGATACAAACAATTGAAAAATAGAGAATAACAAGCTTGTAGTAGGAATATCTTTTAAAGGATATCCCATAGTTATATTGATTGCATTGATGTTTTTTGGCAACGAATTTAACGTAATTGGTAATAACGTTTCATCTGCTAGAATAAGTGCCGTATTCTTAAAATCGGTAAATTTCTCTAAAATTTCTCCTGCGTATTTTATTTGGGTCGTATTTTTAGAAGCACCAATTACTTCAATATTTTTTAGCGTAGAAAAATAATTACTTAATGTTTTTAAAGGATTTTTTTCGTAATATTTCCACTCTCTTTTATATTTTCTTATGAATGTACCTGCTTGATGATTTGATTTAAAAAATGCCTCATCCAAATCCCAATAAATATCTGAATGCTCTGTTTCTAATACTTTCTGGAACAAAAACTCTTCTGCTTTATTCAAGGCATTAAAACCGATAAAAAAAAACTTTTTATGGCTATTTTCTTCAATATAACCTGCTATATTCTTACATGCTTCTCGATACATTAAACCCTGGTAACCAATCTTTCTCTCTAATAAAAACTGATATAAAGGCGGATAAAAATTATTCAACTTTTCTAAGAAAGAATAATGGTCTTTCATAAACTCGGTTTCCTTAAACGTACCCGTTACAGACCATTTTCTTAAACGCTCGATATCTCTTATGTAAATAAAAATTTCATTTGTATCTACTAGATGCTGGTCTATTTCATTAAAATCTTGCAACACCGTAAATGCCCAAGAAGAAAAAGTGTCAAAAGAGTCTGGTTCTTTTTCTAAATTTTTATAAATCGTATAAAAGTGAAACAACAATTGAATGCTATCTGCTTTTTCAATACCAGAAACTTGCTGCACAAACTGCTCTATATTTATCGTTTCTGGTAAAAAACCGACCGCTATTTTATCTTTTAATGTTTGCTTTAAAAATACTTTGGCTCTTTGAGAAGGCATTATAAACACCACATCTTCAAAAGATTTAGTCGTTTTTAAAATAGCATCTAAAGTTTCTGAAATAAAGGATTGCATCGTTTTTTTGGTATTCAATTGGTTTTCTAAATTACAAAAACTTACTTTTATACTTGTTACATCTTTAAAATTAATTTTAATGAAAGACGAATTGAAAATAATTGGAATTCAGGCTGCTTTGGTTTGGGAAAATCCTGCCCAAAACATTGCCTTTTTCGAGTCGAAAATAAAGACTTTAGAAAATGAGGTAGATTTAATTGTACTCCCAGAAATGTTTACCACAGGTTTTACAATGAACCCAGAAAAAATTGCTGAAGAAATGGATGGCTTGTCTGTTGCCTGGATGCAAAGAATAGCCAAAGAAAAACAGACTGCTATTTGTGGCAGTTTGGTAATAAAAGAACCTTTCGACAGCGTTCAAGGAGACAAATTTTACAATCGTTTGGTTTTTGTACATCCAACCGGAGAAATAGAAACCTATAATAAAAGACATTCTTTTACGTTGGCTAATGAAGACAAAGTGTATACTTCTGGTGCTGAAAAACTATTAATCGAATACAGAGGATGGAAAATATGTCCGTTAATTTGTTACGATTTGCGTTTTCCTGTTTGGGCTAGAAATACAGAAAACTACGATCTTCTTATTTTTATGGCTAATTGGCCAATTGCAAGAGTAAAAGCTTGGGATACGCTTTTAAAAGCACGAGCAATTGAAAACATGAGTTATGTAGTGGGCGTAAATAGAACAGGAACAGATTTTAATAACTATGAGTATTCTGGAAATTCTTTAATTATTGATTATTTAGGGGAAGAACTTTCTAATTTAGATAAAAATGAAGTAGGATTTATTTCTGCTAGTTTGTCTAAAGAGGAACTAAAACAAACAAGAAATAAACTTGGATTTCTAAATGATAGAGATTCGTTTAAAATTGAAAATAATGATTAGAAAGGTTAAAATTACTGATATTGATGAAGTCTTTAAACTTTACAAGGTAGCTTCTAATTATCAGAAAGAAAAGAAAACGGTAGTTGTTTGGCCAGATTTTGATAGAGAAATGGTTGCCAAAGAAATTCTAGAAAAGAGACAGTTTAAATTTTTAATTAATGATGAAGTTGCTTGTATTTGGGCAATTACTTTTTCTGATGAACAAATTTGGGGAGAAAAGAATAAGGACAGCGCAGTATACATTCATAGAATTGCTACGAACCCTAGTTTTAGAGGTAATAATTATATTTATAAAATTGTTAAATGGGCAAAAGGATTTGCTCAAAAAAAGGGGATTCAATTTATTAGACTAGATACTTTGGGTGAAAACCATAAACTTATTGAGCATTATAAAAATGCAGGTTTTAATTTTTTAGGTATCTTTAATTTAAAAGACACATCTAATTTACCAGAGCATTATAAAAAAGCACCTGTGTGTCTTTTTGAAATAGACTTAGATAAAAACTAGAAAACCTTTCCGTTCCAAAAATTTAGGAACAGAAAGGTTTTTAAAATTTATAGCTATCGCTTATCTCTATATAAGCTAGCAAACAAGTTTAGCCCTGATTGAAGTGACATCCTTTTTGTTTTTCACAAAAAGATATAACGGAAAGCAGGAAATAGCTTCTATACCCAAAAACTATTTAAGCTGGTAACATCCATTTAAAATTAAACTTTGTGTCTGGAATTACAATTCTTTCTGTAATTCTGTACATTCTGTCTGGAAGTTTCATTAAATAATCTCTTGCTTTTTCTGCTTCTGGTGTAAGATTGGTAATTTTATCTATTTCCCAAGCTGCATTTAGTTTCTTTATTATGTCTACATAATCGAAACCTGTATATACACCTATTCTTTGTGCTACTGATGAAAAATCGTCAAACAAGGTACCTTTTGCAGCATACGATTCTCTTAAGTGTAATGCTGGCATTACAATTTTGTGTTTCATCATGTGTTGAAAAGCCAACATCATTTCACTAGGATCTATCTTAAAAATTTCTCTTACAAACTCTGTATATGCTTGGTGATGACGCATTTCATCTCCTGCAATAATTTTAGACATTTTCGCCAATGCTTTATGTCCTTTTTTACGTGCAATTTTTGCTACATTGTTATGAGAAACATAGGTTGCTAATTCTTGAAAACTTGTGTAGACAAAGTTTTTGTATGGATCTGTTGATGTACCAATATCGAAACCATCTGAAATTAAATGCTGTGTTGTAATTTCTACTTCACGCATGTTTACACGACCAGATAAATACAAATATTTATTTAAAACGTCTCCATGTCTGTTTTCTTCTGCCGTCCAAGTTCTTACCCATCTTGCCCAACCATTATCTGGGTCTTGGCTTACACCATCTAAATCTAATAACCAAGATTCATAGGTTGGTAAAGCTTCTTCCGTAATTGTATCTCCTACTAAAACCACCCAAAAATCGTCATGCAGTTCTTTAGATAATTCTCTAATTTCTTCTACTTCTGTAATAAAAGAATCTTTTTGAGAATTTGGAAGAAAATCTGTTGGTTGCCAAATTTTCTCTGCAGGAATTAAGTACTTGTCCATAAAACGGTCCATACTTTTTTCTAGCGTTAACATTACTTCTTTTCTGATATTATATATAGACATAAGTTTCTATTTTATATGTTCTTTAATAACTTTTTCTGTTTTTTCTAATAACTCTTCAAAAGGTAAAGAGTTAATTTTAATTGGTTCGTGTGTTATAATTGTAATTGGGCTTCCTAAACCTAACGGAAATTTACCGTATTTAAAAACTTTCCACGAATTATTAATTGTTAAAGGTACGATATAACCTTCTTTATTGTACTTTGTTATTATTTTTAATCCGTTTGAAGCGAATTTTTTAGGTTCCCCGTCTCTACTTCTTGTTCCTTCCGGAAAAATAATTGCTCCCCATTTTTTCTCTTTAATTCGTTTAGAAAATTCCACTAAAGCTGTAATTGCTTGCTTTGGGTCTTTTCTATTGATAAGTGCTGCACCACCATGTTTTAAGTTAAAAGAAACACTTGGTATTCCTTTACCTAATTCTACTTTTGCTACAAATTTAGGATACTGTTTTCTAAAAAACCATCCTAAGGGAGCAACATCGAATGTAGATTGATGGTTTGAAACAAATACGACAGACGCATCTTCTGGTATTTTATGTTTATTTATTAACCGTACTGAAACACCAAGAATTAACATCGATTTTACCAAACAAAAGTTTAACGCATCTACCATTTTGCCGTGTGCACTTTGTCCAAATAAATTAAAACTTAACCATTGCAGTGGGTGAAATATGATTAAGATTAAGAAAAATGCCAATATAAAAATTGGTGATATTATATAACTTAGAATTTTCACTGTGTGCGTTCTTTATGAGTTTAAAGTATATCTTTAGAAAACCTTCTAGTTACTTCTAATATTTAGAAATAAAAAGTTACTATTTATATTTACTAAAACCAGTTACTCCAAGGAATTCTTGAAAGAATTAATAACAATCCTATTCCGTAAAAGACTACAAATGTTTTAAATTTTGCAGCATCTTCTGTTTTCTTCTTGTGCTTAGACCAACCTATTGTTATAAAGACAATAGCCAAAATCATCATTATTGGGTGTTCTACAGCTAACAATCTTACCGATTTTTCTTTCATAACTGCACCCGCATCTGCTTTTAAAGCTTCATACCAAGGCGACATAAAATACCAACCTAAACCTATTAATAATTGTATATGAGACACAATTAGCGCAAACAAGCCAATACGTAAATCTTTGTCTGTAAATTGTTTTTTTTGAGTTAAGCCAATAATTGCATTTACTACTGCGAATATTAATATAGCAAGTACTAAATACGCCCAATAAGAGTGTACATCTTTCATCATAATAGTTGGTTTTTTAGTTCTTACAAAGTTACTAATTTTTATGCATAAAAAAACCACCTCAGTTGAGGTGGTTTTAAAAATTAATATAATGTCAATAACTTATTGTTTAACATATTCATTTCCTGACTTTACTACAAATAAAGTCCAAACCGCATTTGCGCCATCATAAATATTAAATGAAGTTGCAAATTTTTGTCCTTCTTCTACATTAGGAAAGTTATTTAATAAAACTGTATTTACTTTTTCTAAACGCACAGATTCTAGTTCTTCATCTTTACCTGCTCTAACATCAAAATTACCATATTTACCGTTACCTACCAATTCGTAGTCTGCAGCCGTAAAAGTATATTTAATTGTGTTATCTGGTACAAATGTGGTTCCATCATGTGCAAACTGCACCGTTTCATTTATAACATTATTATATTTAGACCAATTTGCACCGTCATAAATAAAGAAAGCTACAAAACGGTATACTGTTCTTTCATCCGTATCATCATCTCCATCAATATCTTGGGTATCATTAACATATAGCTTATACATTATACCTTCAATATCTCCTGATTTTTTATTTTCATACTTAAATCTATCATTTAAAAATACAGGTATTTTCTCTAAAGCTTCATTTTCATTTGAAAACTGAGCTCTACCTTCACCCATTGCAGTATACTCATCATCTGTAATACCTGTAGACATTTCCCAATTACCATCAACTTTAATGAAACCATTTTCTAATGTTAAGTTAGTTCCGTTATAGTATTTGTATGTTAATGAAACTAACATTCTGTTAGGTGCATCTGAGTATTTAGTGTCTAAGAACGTAGTTATATCACTATAACTATCAAAATTCCCATAAGAATGACCACCTGCAGTATAATCTGCAGAACTCACTGTATAAACTTTTAAACTTTTTTCATCTCTTTTTGGAGAATATAATTTAAATGTAGTTTTAACATCTGTACCTTCCCCGTATAGTGAAAACTTAGATACTAAGAAATCTGGTAACATTGTCTTTGCATCCTCAAGGTTGCTAAAGCTTCCAAAGTTTAAGGCTAAAGCAGCATAATCATCTTCCTCTAAAGCATACTCAAAACTACCTACGTTTGGCGCATCTGGTATTGCATCAATTTCGTTATGAATGTCTTCTAATGGGTTACAACTTGAAAAAGTCACAACTAAAATGGCGAATAAATAAATTATTTTTTTCATTTTATTATTTTTTAAAAATTAATTTTTGCTCCAACATTAAATGTTCTACCAACACCATAATAAACTAAAGCGTCCATTGCTGTAGAGTTACCTCTGTCGTTAGCATCTGAAATATATTTTACATCAAATACATTGTTTAACCTTGCAGTAAGTGTCGTATCGAAGCTACCTAATTTAAATTTGTGTCTAATTGCTGTATCGAATAAACTGTATGCTGGCACTTTCCATGCTTCAGTAGATCCTGGTGTACCTCTATCACTTGGGTCAAATTCTGCATATAAATCTGCAAAATAGTTATAATCTAAAGTAAATGTTGTCTCAGGAGATATTTTGTAATTTAATCCTAATGCTGCAGTTGTTTGCGCTGCATCTCCAACGTGTAAATCTTCAATATATAAATTAACAGTATCAACTAAGTTATTTGCCTCATCGTAAATTTGAACACCCTCAACATTGTTACCCCATCTCCAGTCTCCTAAAGATAACATACCTGTAAAGGTTAATTTATCTGTTGTTTTATAACGGAAGTCTAATTCAATTCCTTGGTGAAGAGCTCCAACCCCTAAAATATTAGCAAAAGCTGTTTCTCCACTTTGTAATTGAAAACGAGCAACTTCTGTTCTATCTTTCCAGTTTGTTCTGTATAAGTTAACGTTTGCAGTTAGTTTTTCACTTCTGTACGTATATCCTAATTCGTAACTTGTAATTTTTTGATTTCTTGCATCATCATTAACATCTTTGTTATTTCTGTTTGCAAAAACTGAGTTAAAGTAAGGTGCTTTTTCAAAATATCCTAAGTTTACAAATACACCATGATTGTCATTGAAGTTATAGTTAGCTCCACCTTTTGTTCCGAAACCAAAAAAGTCATACTTGTCTGATGTTTGTAAAGGATCTGAATCTAAATATAAAAAACGGTCTACCCTTTGGTATGAAGTATTAGATAATGATACAGATAAGAATCCTGATAAATTATCTTTTGCATATTCTAATTGAGTAAATGCTCCTAACCAATTAACTTTTCCGTCGTTATCATAAAATATTTTATCTCCAACTTGAGCTTTATTATTTGGATTGTTAACATTTGCACCATCTGCAAAGTATTGACCTCCTAATAAATCTGTAACTTCTGTAAAGTGAATTCCTTTATAATTTCTGTAATCTAAACCAGCTAAAAGAGTTAACTCGTCAGATAAATCTGTTTTTAAGGTAGAAAGTATCCCGTACCATTTATGGTCATTTCTTGAAGCTCTTAAAGCAGATTCTGAACCAGCTACACCATTTGCAATGTTTTCTTCAACAATCTTATCAAAATTAATTGTTCCTAATGGTCCAATTCTATAATCACTATTGTCATAACCAAATTTTCTAGCACCTGCTGTACCACCACCACCACCTGAACCAACAGATACGTATGCAGCAGTAGAAATAAATGTTTTCTCACTAAGGTTCCAATAATGATTTAAAGATACTTGAGGTTTATTATAAAAGTTATCTTCTGCACTTGTTACTTGACCTTGCTTATAACCCCAATCAGAATTATATTTTCTACCTCTTTCACTATCTCTAAAAGTTTTGATAAGGTGTCTATTTTGTCTTTGACCATGACGTTGTTTAGAACCAAATGCTGTTAATGATAATTTATGATTATCATTAAATTCTTTCGAAACATTTAAAAAATAGTTAAACCCTGTAAAAGATGTACCATCTACATAACCTTCTCCGTCTGTTTTAGCGGCAGAAACAGTAACAGCAACTCCATTGTCATTTAACCCTGTAGAATATGTAAATCCGAATTTTTTATAACCATCATTACCTAGACTAGTTTTAATGTTTCCACCAGCTTCAATATCTGTTGTTTTGGTTATAATGTTTATTGTTCCACCAACAGAAGGCACGGCAACTTTAGATGCTCCTAAACCTCTTTGTACTTGCATAGCAGAAGTAACATCTCCTAAACCAGCCCAATTAGACCAATAAACTCTACCGTTTTCCATATCATTAATAGGAACCCCATTAATAAGTACAGCTACATTTTCTGAGTTAAAACCACGTAAGTTAATTCTACCATCTCCGTAACCCCCACCTGCTTTGGTAGCATATACACCTGGAGTTGATTTTAAGATTTCAGGAAACTCTTGAGACCCTAATTTTAATTCAATTTCTGCCGCTTTGATAGTAGAAACAGCTACTGGAGTTTTTCTATCAATTGCGAATGATGTTGAAACGACTACAATCTCATCTAACGCTCCTGCATCTTCTAATAATTGAATTGTTAAATTGTTTTTTGAAGAAGAAAAAGCAACTTCATTTTGTTTGTAACCGATAAAAGATACTACTAAAACACCTGAATTAGATTTTACCTGTAAAGAGAATTTACCGTTAAAGTCTGTTGATGTTCCGTTTGTTGTTCCTTTTACTAGAACACTTGCTCCTGGTAATGGTTGATTGGTTTCATCGACAATCGTACCAGTAATTTTAGTTTGTCCTAAAACTGTAGCTGTTACAAAAAACAGAGCTACAAATAATAAGTTTTTAAAATTTTTCATTGTTTAATTTTATGTTATTAAATGTTCTGCAAAATTCTTCCTTTTACAGAGTTCTAAAGTTAATTTAATGTTAAGGTTTAACAAAAAATTAAGAACGTTCAATTTAAACAAAACAAACACTAAAACCTATATACCAACAACTTACATGTTAACAAAATTGTTAACAAAACATCAATATTCAATTAAAAATTTAGCAATTTAATTTCCAAACCTACAAATCACTACTTATTCAATATTTTTTTCGCCAATTCTTTCCCTAATTCTACTCCGAACTGATCGTAACTATAAATATTCCATAAAATTCCTTGAGTATAAATTTTATGTTCATATAATGCAATTAACTTACCTAGAGAACGTGGCGTAAGTTTGTTAAAAACAATAGAATTACTTGGTCTATTTCCTTCAAAAACTTTAAACGGTAGTAGTTTTGCTATTTTATTTTCATTACCAGCAAATTTTAACTCTAAATGCACTTCTTCTTTTGTTTTACCAAAAGCTAAGGCTTCAATTTGACCGTAATAATTTGCCATTAATTTCTTATGATGATCTGTTAAACCGTATAACGACTCTTTATAACCAATAAAATCTGCAGGAATTAATTTTGTTCCTTGATGTACCAATTGCATAAATGCGTGCTGCATATTTGTACCTGTACTTCCCCAAACGATAGTACCTGTTTGATAATCTATTTTATCCCCATTTCTATCTACACCTTTACCATTACTTTCCATAATTGCTTGTTGTAAATAATCTGGTAGTTTTTTCAAATATTGTGTGTAAGGTAAAACTGCCTCTGTTTCTGCACCGTAAAAGTTATTATACCAAACACTTAGTAAAGCTAAAATTACAGGAATATTCTTATCTAAATCGGCGTTTCTATAATGCAAATCCATTTCTTCTGCACCATCTAATAAAGCTCTGTAATTATCGAAACCTACAGATAAACTAATAGACAAACCAACTGCAGACCACAAAGAAAAACGACCACCAACCCAGTTCCACATAGGAAAAACGTTTGCTTTATCTACCCCGAAATTATCTACTGCTTCTAAATTTGTAGAAACCGCCACAAAGTGTTTCGGAATATCAAAAATTGTAGCAGATTTTAAAAACCAGTTTTTAAGCGTTTCTGCATTTGTAATGGTTTCTTGCGTTGTAAATGTTTTAGATACAATTATAAACAATGTAGTTTCCGGATTTAGTTTCTTCATTATTTCAGAAACATGGTCTCCATCTACATTAGATACAAAATGTGTAGTTAATTGATTTTTATAATACTGAAGAGACTCTACCACCATATCTGGACCTAAATCTGAACCTCCAATACCAATGTTTACAACATCTGTAATAGATTTACCTGTATATCCTTTCCACTTTCCAGAAATAACTTTATTACTAAAGCTTCTTATTTTTCTTAAAGCTGCCTGTATTTGTGGTTTTATGTTTTTCCCATCAACTAAAACAGGTTCATCTGAAGTACTTCTTAAAGCGGTGTGTAAAACCTCTCTACCTTCAGTAACGTTAATTACTTCACCAGAAAATTGTTTTTCTACAGCATCTTTTAAATCAACTTCTTTTGCCAATTCCACCAACAAAGAAATAGTTTCTTCGGTAATTCTATTTTTTGAAAAATCTACTGATAAATCACCTAGTTCTAAAGAAAAATTTTCTTGTCTATTTATGTCTTTACACAAATCTTTAATACGAATCTCTTTATTTTTATTAAAGTGATCTGTAAGTTTTTCCCAAGCTTGTGTTTTGGTTGGATTGATGTTTTTTAAAGCCATTTGATTAATTTTGAGCTATTACTTCTGTAATTACTGTAGGTTCTTTTATTTGTGGTATATTTTTATCTAATTGATTTTTTAGAAGATACATAAACTCTAAAAATCTTGGTTTTAAGCTTTCCTTTAAAGGTTCTGCTTCTGGTAATTTTGTTTTAGGGCTTAATGGATCTACTTGTTTACCATGTTTCCAAAAACGGTAACAAACATGTGGCCCACCACTATTACCTGTCATTCCTACCAAACCAATTACATCTCCTTGTTTTACGTATTGTCCTTTTTTTACTTTACGCGTTTTCATATGTAAATATTGTGTAGAATATGTACTATTATGTTTAATTTTCACAAACTTACCATTACCACCTCTTCTTGTAGATTCAACAACAGTTCCACTTGCAGTTGCTATAATTGGTGTACCTATATTAGCTGCAAAATCTGTTCCTTTATGAGGTTTTATTCTATTACCATAATAAGCAATTCTTCTTTTTAAATTATACCTAGATGATATTCTATACTGAAATTTTATAGGGCTTTTTAAGAACTGACTTCTTAACATATTTCCTTTTTCATCATAATACTCTGCAATACCATTTATAGAATCTGCAACAAATCGAAAAGCATACAAATCTTGATTATTATGCTTAAAAACAGCAGATTTAATATCGCCATAACCAGCAAAAAGACTATCGTTTATAAATTTTTCTTCGAAAATAAGTTTAAAAGAATCTCCTTTTTGAAGTTTATAAAAATCTAACGTCCAAGCATAAATATCTGCAACAGCATACGTTATGTTTGGGGACAAATGCAAACTATCCATTGCATTAGAAAGGTTTGAATAAATTTCTCCTTCTACAATTCTTTCTACTGTTTTTATAGGTTGAAGATAAGAATAAGCTTCAATTATCGAATCTTTAAAATTAACAACCGTTGCTCTAATTTTATCATTTTTGTATATAAAAACTTTGGCTTCCTCTAAAGAATCTTTACTAGATAAAATCATGTAAGGTTTACCTGCTCTTACTCTTCGAACATCAAAAACATCTTTTATTGAGCCTGCAATTTCATTAATTTTAGGGTAACCAACATGATGTCTATCTAAAATAACACCAAAACTTTCTCCACTTTTTATTGTATCTAAAACAACTTTATAATCGGCTATTTTAAAACCGTATTTATAAACCGGTTTTGGTTCCGGTTTTGGCTTTAGAGTTGGTTCTTTAATTTTCTCATCGTTTTTGCAAGCAGAAAACGCGAAAAGCACTAATAAGAGGTAGATTACTTTTTTCAAAAAATGGGAGTGATTAAATTTAACCCTCAAAAGTACAAATAAAATTGATTTATTTTAAATCTAAACAAGGAAGTTGCTAGAACGGTTTCGTTAAAGTTTTAATAATTTACCTAAAAACCTAGTTAACTCTTTTTAAAGTTATTAGCTAAACCTTTATAAGCTTCTAATTCTGCTCTTAAAGAACCTACAGATAAATCTGCTTTCATTTTAATTGGTATTTTATTTGCATCATCTGTAATCCAAATAGTTACACTTTCTTGTGCTTTAAAAATTCTACCAGATTGCACTAAGGGTCTAAATATTAAAGAGTTTACTTTTCCGAATTTTGTTTTTAAAACTTCTCTTCCTAAAAAACGAAGTTTAAAAGGATATACTTGAGAATCCATAAACATATCAATCGCTATTTCATCACCTTTTTTCATCTTTTTTACATCTTGATTTCTTAAATAGTAAAAGGAAGAAAGCATGTCTTGAATGTTAGTAAATGCAACCGTAGTATCTGTCTGCTCTATAAAATCTTGAATATATGCTTTTTTTGAATTGTAATCGAAATTGGTTATTCTATGTTTTTTATAACCACCTTCATCAATTTTTCTCTTAAAAACATAGGGTTTTACATTGCCTTTATCAAAATAACTTTCATAAACATCGTCTACTTTAAAAAACCATTTTATCATACCAGAAGTCCAACCAGAACCTTTTGTATGAAACACTTTTTTGCCATGTAAATCGGTTTCTTTAACTTCTAAAATCGCAGTTCCAGCTCTTAAAAAACCACTGTAACTCATTTTATAGCGCAACCACTCGCCACTCTTAAAGGCTGTTGTCTTTTCTTGTGCAAAAGCAGTTATAGATAAAACGAGTGTAAATGTTATTAAGATATATTTTTTCATAATTCTCAAACTTATAAAAAAGTATTGACAATTACCGTTCCAAAAAAGAAAAAAAATTATTTACTAACATTATGTAAACGATTCCTTTAAGTTTCTTTTTTTTTAAGAATAAGCATTTCATCTGTAATGTCTATGAGTAAATTAATAAATTATTTTTACTTAAAATGTTCCCCAATTCTTTAACTCTTCTTCGCTCCATAAATACGGGTAAAAGATTCTTCGCTGGTATTTTGGGTGCATGTATTTTCGCCAGCTACTTCCGCCAGTTGCCTCTAAATCTTTCTCTTTTCCGCCTAAATATTTACCTGCAGCATTGTAATGTGCCATTACCCATTTTACATTTACAGTATAATCGTAGTGACGCATTGCTTTAATTAAATCTTCGTTTTGTTGCACCTCTTTTGGCAATTCCTTAAATTTCTTTGAAAGATTAATATCATTATAATCTTCCATAAAATGAATAAATTCTCCTAAATATTTTTCTTCAAAAAGATTTAACAATGTTGATTTCTGACCAGTGGTATAATTTTTACCTGCAGCTTGCCAATATAAATGATTGTATGCGTTTTTAAAAGACGAATTTCTATCGATATCTTTTCTAAAACGTGCATCAATTAAATTGATTAATTCTGTAGAAGCAAATTCAATTTTTCTGTATTGTGCACTTTGAAAACCACTTGCAGGGGTTAACGTGTTTCTAAATTTAAGATATTGCTCTTTCTCCATACCGTCTGCCATTACAGAAAAAGAACTGCACAACATATCGAAATATCTGCTAATTCTACCTAAATGCATCGAGAATTTATCTACAGAAACTTCTGTAGTTTTTGCAACTTGGTCTATTTCCCACAGAATCATTTTAAACAACAGCTCATTTACTTGATGGTACATGATAAAAACCATTTCATCTGGTTGTGTTGTTCTTGGTGTTTGCAACCCTAAAAGTGCGTCTGTCTGAATATAATCCCAGTACGTAATTGGTGTACTCCAAAGTAAACCTTCTAACATAGAATCTACAGGAACACCTAATTTATCGTATTTTTCTTCAATTGCTTTTAAAATTTCGTCTTTGTTCATGTTTTTTAGAATTAAGATATTAGAACAAATAAACAAGACTTTTTTTAAAAATCTAATTTATTTGCTGAATTAAGAACGTTTTATTTGTTGAATAAAAAAAACCAAGATTCAAAAGTTTTAAGTCTTGTCTCTTGGTTCTTTTTTCTTGTCTCTTTTTTATCTTTTCTTTCTAAAGCGTTCCTCTTTTTTCTTGTTCTCTTTCTATAGATTCAAACAATGCTTTAAAGTTTCCTGCTCCAAAACCTTTGGCTCCCATTCTTTGAATTATTTCGAAAAACAAGGTTGGTCTGTCTTCTATTGGTTTTGTGAAAATTTGCAATAAATACCCTTCTTCATCTGCATCTATCATAATACCTAAAGCCATTAACTTTTCGATATCTTCACCTAATTCGTGACTAAATTCTTGTAATCTTCCAGGTACTGATCTGTAATATTCTTCTGGAGGCGTTGATAAAAACTCTACGCCGTTTGCTTTTAATTGACTTACAGTTTTAATAATATCGTCGGTTGCAACTGCTATGTGTTGCACTCCTGCTCCTTCATAAAAATCTAAATATTCTTCAATTTGAGAACGCTTTGCAGCTTTTGCTGGCTCGTTTATTGGAAACTTAATTCTACCGTTTCCGTTAGACATTACCTTACTCATTAATGCAGAATATTCGGTGTGAATTTGTTTGTCATCAAACGATAAGAAGTTTTCAAAGCCCATAACATCTTCGTACCATTTTACCCAAACGTCCATTTGATTCCAGCCTACATTACCAACCATGTGGTCTATGTATTTTAAACCTGCACTTGGCGGGTTGTATTCTGATTCCCACTTTTGGAAACCTGGTAAAAATGCTCCGTTGTAGTTTTTACGCTCTACGAACATGTGTACTGTTTCTCCGTAGGTATAAATTCCTGCTCTTACAACTTCACCGTGCTCATCTGTCTCTACAGTTGGTTCCATGTACGATTTTGCACCTCTAGAAGTTGTTTCTTCATAAGCTTTTCTAGCATCTTCTACCCAAAGTGCTACAATTTTTACACCATCGCCATGTTTTACAATATGATCGTTTATTGGCGATTTGCTATTTAACGGAGTTGTTAACATCAACTTTATCTTGTCTTGCGTTAAGACATAACTCACTGAATCTTTAGAACCCGTTTCTAAACCGCGATATGCGTGTGATTGAAATCCGAATGCTGTTTTATAGAAATGTGCTGCTTGTTTTGCGTTACCAACGTAAAATTCTACGTAATCTGTACCAAGTAATGGAAGGAAATCTTGTGCTCCTTCAAATATTTTTTCTAAACCGTATTCTACTGATTTTATTTCTTTTTTACTCATTGTCTTTTATTTTTTAGACCTCACAGGTTTTAAAAACCTGTGAGGTCTTTTCGTTTTTAAATTAGCTACTTCTCTCTAATGAAAGCAGTACTTTTTCAAACAAACTTAGCCCTGATTGTAGCATTTGTTTGAGCTCTTTTTTGTTTTTCTCAAAAAAAGCGAGTGCGAAAAGCAGGAAATAGCTTCTAATAATTAAGCTACTCCAACCAAGATTTATAATACTCCTCGTCAGCAATTTTCATGGCTTCTTCTGTAACCTGTAACGGCTTAAAAGTGTCTACCATAACGGCTAATTCTTCGGTTTTTGTATGCCCAATACTACGCTCGGTTGCTCCTGGGTGTGGACCATGAGGAATTCCGGCTGGGTGCAAGGAAATATGACCTTGATCGATGTCGTTTCTACTCATAAAATCGCCATCTACATAGTACAAAACTTCGTCTGAATCTATGTTACTATGATTGTAAGGTGCAGGAATTGAGTTTGGGTGATAATCATACAAACGTGGTACAAAGCTGCAAATTACAAATGCATTTGTCTCGAAGGTTTGGTGCACTGGTGGCGGTTGATGAATACGACCGGTAATTGGTTCGAAATCGTGAATTGAAAAAGCATACGGAAAATTATAACCGTCGTAACCAACTACATCAAACGGGTGTGAAGCGTAAATCATTTCTATAATTTCGCCCTGTTTTTTTACTTTGATTAAGAAATCTCCTAATTCATTATAAGTTTCTAATTCTTGGGGTCTTCTTAAATCTCGTTCACAAAATGGTGAATGTTCTAATAGTTGTCCAAAATAATTTCTATATCTTTTTGGGGTGTATACAGGCGAATAAGATTCAACAATAAAAAGTCTATTATTTTCATCATCGAAATCTAGTTTGTATATAATTCCACGCGGAATTACTAAATAATCTCCGTATTTAAAATCAATATTACCAAGATGTGTTCTTAGTTTTCCGGTTCCTTTATGGATAAAAATTACCTCGTCTGCATCAGTATTTTTATAAAAATAATCTGTGGTCGATTTTTTTGGTGCTGATAAAATGATATTACAATCCGAATTTGTTAGAACAATTTTTCTACTTTCTAAATAATCATCTTCCGGCGGAACTTGAAATCCGCGAAAACGATAAGATTGAATATTATTTGCTTTTGCAATTTTCGGTTTTACAGAATATTGCTTGCGAATTTCTTTGACCATTGTTGGTCTATGTTCATGATATGAGTTGGTAGACATTCCGTCGAAACCAATGGTACCAAAAAGTTGTTCGTAATATAAACTTCCGTCTTTTTTACGAAACTGTGTGTGTCTTTTGGGTGGAATTGTTCCTAATTTATGATAGAAAGGCATGTTTTTTAAATTTTAAATTAATAATTTGATTAATATAAAAATTTAAAAACTCTATTCTGGATTGCGTTTTATTAGGAATTTTAAATGCGATAATAAATCTAAATACATCTCAATCGATTTAGTTATTTATACAAAGATAGGAAATAATACAATTCTTATTTTTTTATTCTTAAAAAACTAATAGTCTCATTTATTTAGCAATAAATACAAACTCACTAAATCTTATTTAAAATTATTCTAAATAACTCTTGCGAGATTGATTTTAAGAAATATCTTTGCATAAATTATCATTATTTAGATTTAATAAAAATAATACTTTAAAATGAAATCCTTTTTTTACGTCTTCTTTTTTCTTGTAAGCATATCTCTTTTTGCTCAGAAAGCAACAATTACTGGTGTTATTAAATTTAAAGATAAAAGTCCTGCTGATTTGGCTACTGTTTATTTAGAAAATGGCACAAAACACACCTACACCAATGAAAAAGGATTTTATAAAATTACAGGATTGCCTTATGGAAAACAAATCATTAAAATAAAATACTTTGGTAAGGATACAGAAAGTGTAACTGTTATAATTAACGACAAAGAGGTTGTAATAAATCACACTTTAAAATACAACCAAACAAATGATCTAAAAGAAATTATTATAAAAAGCAAAACCAAAGAACGCAAAATAGAAACGAAAGGTTTTGCTGTAAATGCTATAAAAATGAAAGATATAGCGCTACAATCTGTACAAGCAAATGATGTTTTAGATCGTTCTTCTGGCGTAAGAATAAGGCAAAATGGTGGCTTGGGTTCTCACACACATTATACTATAAATGGCCTTTCGGGCAATGCAATTCGAATTTTCATCAATGGATCTCCAATACAATCATACGGTCCTTCTTTTTCTTTAAGTAGCATACCAACAAACATGATAGAGCGTATAGAAGTGTACAAAGGTGTTGTTCCGGTAGAATTGGCGGGAGATGCTTTGGGCGGCGCAATAAATGTCCTTTTAAAAGATGATTTTAATAAAAACTCTTTAAGTACTTCTTATTCAGTTGGCTCTTTTAACACACATCAGGCTACAATAGCTGGTAACAAATACGATAACAAATCTGGTTTTACTCTTAGAGGTTCCGGTTTTTATAACTATTCTGACAACAACTACAAAGTCTGGGGAAACCAAGTATATACTACAGAACCAACAACGGGAGACATTACTTATGTAAGGGCTAAAAGATTTCATGATGCATATACTTCTAAAGGGTTTAAAGTAGATGCGGGATTTTCTAAACGAAAATGGGCTGATGAACTATTAGTTGGTGCTATTTACTCCTCTTTAAACAGGGAGATACAACATGGTGCTACAATGGAATCTGTTTACGGAAATAGAAAAGTAGCGCAACAAACAAAACTGATTAGTACCTCTTATAAAGATGCTAGTTTTTTAGGAAGCAAAAAAATTAGTGTTGATTTATTTTCATCATACTCTAGATTGAAAAGAAACCTAACAGACATCACTCCTTTTATTTATGATTGGGATGGGAAACGTAAAGAAAAGTTTTATTCAGATGGAAACTCAATAGGATATTACGAGTATTTCTCTGGTGCTGAAGCAGGAAACCCAACATTACAAGAAAGTATTGAAAAAGTATACGTAGGTCGTGCATCATCAAAATATAAGATAAACGATAACCACGCAATAACAGCTAATTTTTTACACACAAGGTTTATTAGAGACTTACAAGATCCGTTAAGGCACATAGACATAAGAAACTTAGAAGATACAAGATTTTCTAACAAGAGTATTTTTGGTATAGGCTATGAGTTAAATACTTTTAATGATAAACTAAAAACGGCTGTTTTTTATAAAAATTTCAATCAAAATATACAAATTATTGAATATAAAAAAGAAAATGACGCTTCTCCTGTTGAGTTAAATAATGTGACTAGAGATGTAACTGCTGATGGATTTGGATTTACAATGGCATATGAAATCTTACCTAATCTTCTAATTCAAACATCTATAGAAAACTCGTTCAGGCTCCCTGTAGCTCGAGAGTTGTTTGGTAATCTTGCCGAAAACCTTGAACCTAATTATAATTTAAAACCCGAAAAGAGTAAAAATGTAAACCTGGGTGTGGTACTAGGAACTTTTATCTACGGAAAAAATGAAACCAGAATTAAAATAAATACATTTCTAAGAGATACTAAAGACAAAATAAAGCGAAATGTAAGAGAAGATGATACCGATGAAACCACCGAGTTTATTAATGATGAGAGTTACATCAGTAAAGGATTTGATATTGATGTATTTTATTCTTATGACAGAAAATTAGATTTTAACGGAAATGTATCTGTATTTAACTCCCGTTTTAATACTCAATTTAATGAAACGGGTCTAGCATATAATTGGTATCGAGACCGAGAAAGAAATGCCCCTTTTCTTACAGCAAATGGTAACTTAAGATACACAAGTGATAATTTATTTCAAAAAAAATCTAAAACAGTATTCTCTACAAATTTATCTTATGTGCATTGGTTTTACAGAGATTGGGAATCTTTAGGTGGAGCAGGAAAAGACATTATACCTACTCAACTCGTTAGCGATATTGGTATTACACATACTTTTCCTAATAAGAACCTAACTCTTTCTTTAGACGCAAGAAATATTTTAAACGCTCAGGTTTTTGATAATTATGCTTTGCAAAAACCAGGACGTGCTTTTTACATGAAAATAAACTACACAATTTTTTAACCTTAAATTTTAAACACTACTTTATTATGATTAATTTTAATTTCAAATGGTCTATTCAAAAAACAATTGTTTTGAGTATGCTTTCAATCGTTTTTATAACTACTTCTTGTAGTAGTGATGCCCCAATTGACAACCCAGAACCCGAAGAACCAACCGTAGAGGGTCGTAACCAATTTACATTGGCTTTATCTGCAAGTCCAACCGGAGAAACAAAAGTGTATACGCAAGCTTTAACAGATGTAACTGCTGGTGTAACCGTAAGTTATGATGGTAAAGGGTTTGAAATACCCTCTACAAGAACTGCAAGAATTTTTGGATCTACAGATGGAAAATCTTTATATAATCTTGATTATGGCGGTGGAAGAATCTACAAATTCTCTGTTGATGGAGAGGAAAGTTATAATCAATTATTCGAAAAAAACGTAGAATTTGCAATGGGTACAGCCTACCCAAGATGGACGAAAGCTAGCGAGGAATCTGCGTCTATACATTATGCTAGTGGTAGCAATGCTACAAGAGTTTTTGATGAAAATGATGCTACCAAATTTATAAGGTCTGATGTTACTTTAAGAATTATGAGTGTTGGTTTAAACAACCTTACTTTTGGTTCTATTGAAGAAATTATTATTCCTGTAAGTGATACAGATTTAGAGCCTTATACCATTAATGTGGAGGGTACAGATTATGACCATTATAATTATGTTGGTAGAGTAGATGCACCTGTTATTGCTGGTAATAAAATATATTATGGTATGTCTAAAAGTGCATACAACCCAGAAAACCCTTGTTCTGGTAGAGGATGCCCTCCAGCAATTTACAGAAATACGGAAACACTAGTTTTAGATTACCCTTCTTTAACAAATCCTAAAATTATTTCTACGGATATTGCAAAAGGTGCTACTAATGGCTATAGAACTCCTGTTGCTTATAAGGATGAACTTGGAGATGTATATCAAATTATTTCTGTGCCAGACAACACGTATGACACAAATATTTTAAAAATAAGTAATGGTGATTATGACGAAACCTTTAAGTTTAATTTATCTGATCTTTTAGGAGAAAATACAAGGTCTTACGGATGGTTTTATGCAGGAAACGGAATTGGTTATGTTCCGTATTTAAGATCAGATGAAACAAATTCAAATAACGATTCTAATTGGTCTGTTGCTCGTGTAGATTTATATAACGGTACAGCAATTAAAATGAATTTACCTACCAACCTTTGGTTAAGACAATACCAAAGTGCTGTTGTTAAAGATGGTAAATTCTACATGGCAATTACACCGACAGGTAAAAATGGTAATGTGTATATTTTTGACACAAGCTCTACAAGCCCTGATGGTTTTACTGTTGGTGCAACATTAGAAAATTTAGCTGAAGGTACTTATATTGGTATTTACTAAGACTAATTAAATTCAAAATAAAAACACCCTTCAAGATATAATAACCTGAAGGGTGTTTTTTTATTAAATGCTGTTTGGTATTTTTCTAATATAACGCCAACAACTAAGTTACTCTATCTTTTTAACAACCGCTTTTGGTGCTTCCTTTCGTGTTCCGTCAAAACCATCTACACCACCAACTGTTGTGTATTTCATTACATATTTTTTATTTGGATAAATGCGTTTGTACGCACTTTGGCACATTAAAGTTGCTTCATGAAATCCGCACAAAATTAATTTTAATTTCCCTGGATAGGTATTTACATCTCCAATAGCATAAATTCCTGGAATGTTCGTTTGGTAATCTAAAGCATTATTTACTTTAATCGCATTTTTCTCTATTTCTAAGCCCCAGTTTCCTATTGGTCCTAATTTAGGAGACAAACCAAAAAGTGGAATAAAATGATCTGTTTCTATAATAAATGGTTCTCCTCCGTTTTGAATTACAGAAACCCCTTCTACTTTATCTGTACCTGCAATACCTACAACTTCCGCTGGTGTAAGCATGGTAATTTTACCAGCATCTTTTAATTCTTGTACTTTGTCTACAGAATCTAAAGCGCCTCTAAATTCGTTTCTTCTGTGTATTAAAGTGACTGATGAAGCAACGTCTGTTAAAAATATTGACCAATCTAAAGCAGAATCTCCACCACCAGAAATTACCACTTTTTTATCTCTGTAAAATTCTGGATCTCTAATAATATATTCGACTCCTTTATCTTCGAAATTTGCAATGTTAGGAATGGGTGGTTTTCTTGGTTCGAAAGACCCCAATCCGCCAGCAATTGCAACTATTTTTGCATGGTGCTTTGTACCTTTATTTGTAGTAACAATAAACGTTTCGTCTTCTTGTTTCTCTATGGTTTCTGCACGTTCACCTAAGGTAAAACCTGGTTCAAATTGCTTAATTTGTTCTAGTAACTTATCGGTTAAATCACCTGCTAAAATTTCTGGATATGCAGGAATATCATAAATAGGTTTTTTAGGATAAATCTCAGAACATTGTCCGCCAGCTTGCGGCAACGCATCTATTAAATGACAACGCAGTTTTAATAAACCTGCTTCAAAAACGGTGAACAAACCTGTTGGTCCTGCTCCTATAATTAAGATATCTGTTGTAATCACTTTTTTTTATTTTTTAAAACCTCACAAAGTTTTATACTTGTGAGGTCTTTTTTATGTTGATGAGCGCGTTAGGGATTGAAGCACTTGTTTGAGCTCTTTTTTACTTTTTTAAGTAAAAAAAGCGAGTGCGAAAAGCCCGCCCTTTTTAGGGAACGCCCAAAAATATATTTTTCTAAAGGTTTAAAAACTGACTTTTATCAGTTTATGCTACGTTTACTACTTCTACTATTTGTGGTGCATATTTTTTAATGGTTGCTTCTACTCCATTTTTTAAAGTCATTTGGTTTACCGAACAACCATTACACGCGCCTTCTAGTTGAACATTAACGATGTTATCTTCTATAGATAAAAGCTTAATATTACCACCATCGCTTATTAAAAACGGACGAATTTCATCTAACGCTTTTTCTACATTGTCTAATGTTTCCTGTGCTGTCATAAATAAAGTTTATTTTGTACTACAACCACTCATTGTTGTAATTCTAACAACTTCTGTTGGTGGTAAATTTGCATTTCTTTTTAATAATTCTGCTACCATTTCTTTTGTAATCTCATTAAAAGACTTTTCTAAAACAGTACCTTTTTGTAAAGCTACAGGATGCCCAACGTCGCCAGATTCTCGAATGCTTTGCACTAAAGGAATTTCTCCTAAAAATTTTGTTTTAATATCTTCTGCCAAGTTTTTAGCACCATCTTGCCCAAATATATAATATTTATTATCTGGTAATTCTTCTGGTGTAAAATACGCCATGTTTTCTATGATTCCTAAAACAGGTACATTAATGTTTTCTTGTTGAAACATTGCAACTCCTTTTTTAGCATCTGCCAATGCAATGTTTTGCGGTGTACTTACAATAACAGCACCATTAATAGGTAAGGCTTGTACAATTGATAAATGTACATCTCCTGTTCCTGGTGGAAGGTCGATTAATAAGAAATCTAATTCGCCCCAATCTGCATCAAAAATTAATTGGTTTAATGCTTTTGAAGCCATTGGTCCACGCCAAATCACTGCTTGATCTGGATCTGTAAAAAAGCCTAAAGACAATAATTTAACTCCGTAATTCTCTACGGGTTTCATCTTTGATCTTCCACCTACGTTTACAGAAAGTGGTTTTGCTTTTTCTACGTCGAACATTATATGTTGTGAAGGCCCGTAAACATCTGCATCTAAAACACCAACACTAAAACCCATTTTTGCTAAAGAAATAGCCGTATTTGCAGTAATTGTAGATTTACCAACACCACCTTTACCAGATGCAACTGCAATAATGTTTTTAATATTCGGAATTTCCTTTCCACGAATTTGATTCGGGTTTTCTTTTACCGCAGGCTTTTCTACCTTTACATTTACTTTTACAGTAATTTGCTCGCCAACATTCTTTTTAATTGCTTTCGCAATTTCCGTCTCTACTTTCTTTTTTGCCTGTAAAGTTGGGTTACTTATTGTAACATCTACCTCTACTTCTTCACCAAAAGCAACAACATTTGTTATATTCTTATTTTCTACCAAACTTTTTCCTTCACCAGGAGCCGTTATGGTTTCTAATGCTTTGTATATATCTTCTTTTTTAAAACTCACGTCTTATTTTTATTTAATCTTAACTGCAAAGATACGTCTTAGATCGCAGATATTAAAGCCTATAAAGCCAACCTTTCTAGAATTCATAAACTACAATATCTTAACATAGTTTAACTATTAGATAGATAAAAAACCTTAGTTTTATGGTATAACTTTTTAATCCCCCAGATTATGAAAAACGAAATAAAAACTTTAGGTTTAGTAGTATTATTATTTATTGGTTCTCAAAATATAGCTTCTCAAGAACTAGCTTCGAACTCACTTCAAAATACCCAGATAGATCGGTTAGATACATTTAATGTGTCTGAAGAAGATGAAAAGGAAGTAAACTTTGTTTTAAGTGAAGGCAAATATACTTTTGATAATGGAAAAAAAGATGTGCTAGTTGAATTTAAAGATGGCTATTACACAGAGTACTACACCAATGATGAATTTGTTAAAGCTAAAGTTAATTGGATTTCTGAAAATGAATACAATCTTGTTATTACAGAGATAAATAAAAAAGGTTTGCCTTTTGTTGAAGGTACAACACTAAACACAAGAATATCCAGAGTAAAAGGAAGTAGATACTATTATAAATCTAATTTAGAAGGCTTAACTTGGTCTGGAAAATTCATAAAAGTTGAAAACGATTTTCTTGAAAAATAAATTTATTTAAACTTCTAAAAAAAACCTATCATTTAAATGATAGGTTTTTTTTTGCCAAAAGTTATATAGATAACTATTAAAAACCACATTTCAACTTTAAATAACTAAATTTATTAGTTTTACAATTTTTATTAACATAGTTTAACGAGAAGATGGTTTAAAACCACTAAATTTAGACTGTAACTTTTAATCCCCCAGATTATGAAAAATGAAATAAAAACTTTAGGTTTAGTAGTATTATTATTTATTGGCTCTCAAAACACTTCTTCACAAGAAGTAGCCTCGAACTCTATTCGAGATTATGAGATTGCCAGATTGAATACCTTTAATGTATCCGAAGAAGAAGAAAAGGAAGAAACAATAAAAAATACGGTTTTAAGCGAAGGGAAATACACTTTCGATAATGGAAAAAAAGAGATATTAGTTGAAATTAAAGACGGCTACTATACAGAATACTACACTAATAATGAATTTGTTAAAGCTAAAATTAAATGGACCTCTGAAAGTGAATATAAACTTGTTATCACAGAGATAAATAAACAAAGTTTACCTTTTGGTGTAGGCACAATATTGAATACAAAAATATCTAGAGTAAAAGGAAATAGATATTATTATGATTCTAATTTAGAAGGCTTAACTTGGTCTGGAAAATTCATAAAAATTGAAGATGACTTTCTTAAAAAATAAAATCCTCAAAACTCTTATAATACAACCTGTCATTTAAATGATAGGTTTTTTTTATTTCTAAAAAATAAAATTACAACTCATCTATAGGATTCCAAAAAACCTTGTCTAAATCTTGAATCTGATTTTCAACCACAATAATTCCTTCATTTTCTAGCAATTGTTGCATTAAGTTTGTACCATCAAAATGATGCTTTCCTGTAAGTAAACCTTTTCTGTTAACAACTCTATGTGCAGGAATATCCTCTAAATTATGAGCCTTGTTCATTGCCCAACCAACCATTCTTGCAGATCTTGCTGCACCCAAATACGTTGCTATTGCACCATAACTTGTTACTTTTCCGCAAGGAATTAAACGTGCAACATGGTAAACTTTATTAAAAAAATTATCAGAATCTTTCATAATGTGAAGATATTGCTATTCCTCTCAGTTTCACATAGAAACTTAAAAGTTAACTTAATTATGATAAAAAAGGACAATTAAATTATAGAACGAGATTAATACTTCAATCTAAATTGAATATAAGTAATTGGTTTACCCACTTCTAGGTATTGATTCTCGTAAAAAGTTTGTGTTTCCGTAACTTCTTTTGGTGCTCCTTCGTTTTTATAAACTGTATGATTTGCATATAACACCTCATGACCTTCACCATGTAATAAACCTAATGTGTAACCGTGCATAAATTCGCTATCAGTTTTTAGATTCATTATTCCTTCTTCACTTAAAATATGATTGTATTTTTTAAGAAAAGACGTATTTGTCATTCTATGCTTTGTACGTTGGTATTTTATTTGAGGATCTGGGAAAGTAATCCAGATTTCTGAAACCTCATTTTCTGCAAAAATAAAGTCGACCAACTCTATTTGAGTTCTTACAAAGGCTACATTATCTAAACCTTCTTCTATTGCAGTTTTTGCACCACGCCAAAAGCGAGCACCTTTAATATCGATACCTATGTAATTTTTATTCGGATTTTTTCTAGCCAAGGCAATTGTATACTCACCTTTACCACAACCTAGTTCTACAACTATAGGATTATTGTTTCCAAAAAAAGAATGCCATTGACCTTTGTGAGAAAAGTCTGTTACAACTTCTTCTCTTGTTGGCTGAATAACATTTTTAAACGTTTCATTTTCTTTGAATCGTTTAAGTTTGTTTTTGCTTCCCAAAGTAAAATTAAGCTCTATCTTCTGTTCCTTCCTTTACAAAACGACGAGATTCTCCCATCCAATATGCAAATAAAACTAAAAGAACTAGTAGAAAAAACCAGTTTACTGCGTTAGAAATCCACCATCCTAAATCTGCATTCGCTACGGTTAAACGTAACCAATCAAAAGGAAGGAATAAAAGATCTGTAAATAAACTACCAATCCATCTAAAAATATTGCTTGCTATCATAACTTAATTATCTTTACGTTGCAAAAATAACAAAAGAAACAATGCTAGCCAATTTTTTAGGGAAATCTAAACCAATCAATTTCATAATTATTCTAAGCCTATTTGTTTGCTTGTTTTTATTTACTGTTTTTTTACTTTTTTTTAACCATAGTTTTGAGTTCTCTTTACTATTAAAAATAACAGGTTTTTTAGGTTTATATTTAATTATTTTCTTCTTCTATAATTTTATCGTTTCTAAAAATAACTTAACCTTCGACAACTCTTACGCCTTCTTTGTTTTTACGGTTACATTAAGTTATTACATATCGATTACATTAAACTTTAAAACACTGACTATAACACTATTATATGCTCTTTTTTTAAGGAAAATATACAGCTTAAAATCTCCAAATAAAACCTTACAAAAACTTTTTGACAGTGGGTTTTGGTTGGGTATTCTGTGCATACTCGAACCATTTTCTGCAATTTTTTCCATATTAATTTATGCCGCTATTTTTTTACATCAAAAAGGGGTTATTAACAATTTAATTGCCCCAATAACGGGATTCTTAGCTCCAATGATTCTTTATTTTACTTATTGCTTTTGGATTGATAAATTGTACCTTTTCACCAATCTTTTCTATTACGAAACACTCAATAGCTTCGTTCTTTATTCAGAAAATAGTCTTTATTGGACATCAATATTAATTATAGTGCTTTCTTTAGGTTCATTTTTTTTAAAATCGCCTAAAGCATTATCTGTAAATAATTCATTCAAAAAAAATTGGATTCTCTTAATAATAAATTTAGTAATTGCTCTATTATTTGCACTATTAATACCAAATAAAAACGGAACAGAGTTATTATTATTTCTATTTCCTGCTGCCATTATTATTGCAAACGGACTTGAAACTATAAATAATAATTTAATAAAAAATATACTTCTTATATTGCTTTTAATAAGCGCCTTTATTTTCCCCTTTTTACTATAATTTGCTTCCGAAAGCCAAATCTCCAGCATCTCCTAAACCAGGAACAATGTATCCTTTCTCATTTAAATTTGCATCAATTGTAGCAACCCATAAGTGTGTGTTTTCAGGAAAATGGGTTTTAACAAAATCGATTCCTTCTTTAGCTGCAATTACTGCAACTATATGTAATTCTTTTGGCACACCATACTTTTTAATTGCCTCGTAAACCGCTACTAAACTTTGCCCAGTAGCCAACATTGGGTCTGCCAACAACAATGTTTTGTTTTCCATGGAAGGAGAAGCAAAATATTCTACAACGATTTCAGACGCCGTATTGTTAACTGGATGATGTCTATAGGCTGAAATAAAAGCATTTTCTGCATCATCAAAATAATTTAAAAGTCCTTGATGTAAAGGTAAACCAGCTCTTAATATCGAGCATAAGACAATATCATTAATTGGTTTTTCTATTGACTTTTCTCCCAAGGGCGTAATAACGTCAATAGGTTTATAAGAAAGGTTTTTACTTAATTCATAGCTTAGAATCTCGCCAATTCTTTCAATGTTTCTACGAAAACGTAAAGAATCTTTTTGAATAACAACGTCTCTAATTTCTGCTATAAATTTATTTAGAATTGAATTATTTTCTGAGATGTGATGTATATGCATTTTTTTGAAATAAGGTAAACAAATGTAGCATAATTACTTAAAATTTGTATATTGCTAACCGTAAATTAGTTTCATTAATCATTAAAAATAAAAAAAAATGGGAATTTTTTCATTTATTAAAAATGCTGGAGCCAAAGTTTTCGGTATTGGAAAAACAACAGAGGAAGAGAATGCAGAAAAATCTGATCAATTAAGAGGTGCTATTACAGCGCTAGAACTTGAGGTTAAAGATTTAGCCATTGAAGTAGATGACGATGCCGTAAAAGTTTGGGGGGAAACTACAGATTTAGCAACAAAAGAAAAAGTAGTTTTAGTTCTAGGTAATACAAATGGCATTGCATCTGTAGAAGATAATATAACGGTTGCAGAAATCGAAGTAATTGAAGAAGCTGCAATGGCACAGTTCCATACAGTAGAAAGCGGAGATACTTTAGGTAAAATTGCTAAAGAATATTATGGTAATGCAATGAAATATCCAGTAATTTTCAAAGCAAACAAGCCAATGTTATCACACCCAGATAAAATTTACCCTGGTCAGGTATTAAGAATTCCACCTTTAGTGGACTAACCAAAAGTTAATCAACCAAAGTAAAAAGAGTTTCAAAATTTATTTGAGACTCTTTTTTATGCGTTAAATTTAAAATTTATCATCAACTTTGCATTTTTTAACTTTTATAGTATTATTTTCTAATGAATCAAAGAACATTAGCACTAATTGCAGTTTCTATCGCAACTTTAATATACGGTTTAACATTTACCATTGCTAAAGACGTAATGCCAACCTACTTAAAACCTTACGCCTTTATTTCTCTTAGAGTTATCGGAGGAACAACTATTTTTTGGTTGCTAGGTTTATTTATAAAACAACAAAAGATAGAAAAAGAAGATTATAAAAAAATATTATTAGCCTCTTTTTTTGGCGTAGGATTAAACATGCTTACTTTTTTTAAGGGTTTAAGCCTAACGACTCCCATAAGTGCATCTGTAATGATGGTTATGTCTCCAATTATGGTGCTACTTTTTTCTAGTATTCTTATTAGAAAAGCGATAGGTAAACAGAGAATTATTGGTGTTTTTATTGGTTTAGCTGGTACTATCTTGCTAATTACCTATGGTAATTCTGCTACTAACGGAACAGCTACTAATAACAATTGGGGTAATTTTTTAGTCTTTGTAAACGCCGCGTCTTATGGTATGTATTTAGTTTTGGCTAAAAGCCTAATCAACAAATACCATCCTATAGTATTTGTAAAATGGTTGTATTTATTCGGGTTATTCTTTGTAATTCCTTTTGGGTACAGTGAATTGAAAGAAGTTATTTGGCTAGAAATACCTACAAATATCTACTGGAATATTGGTTTTGTAATGATTTTTACTTCTTGTGTAACCTATCTTTGTAATTTATATGGTTTATCGAAATTAAAACCCACAACAGTTAGTGTTTTTATTTATTTACAACCTGTAATAGCTACTATTTATGCATTAATTGTTGGCAGCGATTCTTTAAGTTTAGTGAAAGTTAGTGCTACTTTATTGATCTTTTTAGGTGTGTATTTAGTAACCAAACAAGTAGAAGAATCTAGTAATTAAAGTTATATTTGCAACTTATTAAAAATGATGATTTTATGATTCAATCTATGACTGGTTATGGAAAAGCAGTATTACAATTGCCTACCAAAAAAGTAACTATAGAAATTAAATCTTTAAACAGTAAAAATTTAGATTTAAACGTTAGAATTCCTTCTTATTACAAGGAAAAAGAATTAGCTGTTCGTAAAAAATTAGCCAGTTTTTTAGTTAGAGGAAAAGTAGATTTTTCAATTTTTGTTGAAATGACTGCAGATGAAACTTCTACAACTGTAAATCATGGTGTTGTAAAAGAATATATGCAACAACTAAGAAATGTGGTTCAAACAGGAACTTCTGACGATGTTGAATTACTAAAAATGGCAGTAAGAATGCCAGATGCATTAAAAACAGATCGCGAAGAATTAGATGAAAATGAATGGAATCTTATCAATGAAAATATAGATGTTGCAATTACAGAAATTGTACAATATAGAATTGATGAAGCGGCTTCTTTAGAAATTGATTTTAGACAAAGAATTGAAAATATAAACACCTATTTAGAAGAAGTAAAAGCTTTAGACGGTGACAGAGTTGAAAACGTAAAAATACGTTTAAAGAAGGCTATCGACGATCTAAAAGTAGACACTGATGAAAACCGTTTTGAACAAGAATTGATTTATTATCTAGAAAAATTAGATATTAATGAAGAGAAGGTTCGTTTGGCAAATCATTTAGATTATTTTTTACAGACATTGGCGTCGGAAGATTCTAATGGTAAAAAATTAGGATTTATTGTTCAAGAAATGGGCCGAGAAATAAACACAACAGGTTCTAAAGCTAATTTTGCACCAATGCAAAAAGCGGTTATTCAAATGAAAAACGAGCTTGAGCAAATTAAAGAACAAATTTTAAACGTCTTATAAAAGTTAACGTGTCTCCTTAAACGTAGTCGAAAGGTCTCTAAATTTCTATTTAAAAGAATAGGTTTCGACTATATTGAACAAGACATTTGTTATTTTTAACTTAAATAGATAAATTACAAAATGCTGAAACAAGTTCAGCATGACAAATAATAAATTACATGTCAGATTTTAAAGGAAAACTATTTGTGTTTTCAGCCCCTTCAGGTTCAGGGAAAACCACCATTGTTCGTCATTTATTAAAGCAAGAAAAATTTAACTTAGAGTTTTCTATTTCTGCAACTTCTAGAGAACCTAGAGGTTTCGAAAAAGATGGTGAAGATTATTATTTTATCAATCTAAAAGATTTCAAAAATAAAATTAAAGGAGATGAGTTTCTAGAATGGGAAGAAGTTTACAGAGATAATTTCTACGGCACTTTAAAAAGTGAGGTAGAACGTATTTGGGCTTTAAAAAAACACGTTATTTTTGATATTGATGTTGTTGGTGGTCTAAGAATTAAAAAGAAATTTCCAAACGAAACCTTATCTGTTTTTGTGAAACCACCAAGTGTAGACGAGTTAAAAATCCGTTTAAAAAAGCGTAAAACAGAAAGTGAAGAAAAAATAAATATGCGCATTGCAAAAGCTTCTGTAGAATTAGCAACAGCACCTCAGTTTGATAAAATTATTAAAAATTACGATTTAGATGTTGCTCTAAAAGAAGCAGAAGATCTAATGAGTGACTTTTTAGAATTGAATACGCATAAAAAATAAAGAAATAAGAAACAGAGAAATATTTTTTCTCTATCTTCTACTTCCTCTCATCTATAGAAAATATGAGTAAAATTGGTTTATATTTTGGTACGTTTAACCCAATTCATATTGGGCATTTAATCATTGCGAATCATATGGTAGAAAATTCAGATTTAGATGAAATCTGGATGGTTGTAACACCTCATAATCCGTTTAAGAAGAAAAGCTCTTTACTAGACAATCATCATCGTTTAGAGTTGGTTTATAAAGCAACCGAAGAGTATCCGAAGATAAAGCCTTCTGATATTGAGTTTAAATTACCACAACCAAACTATACTGTTTACACATTAGCACATATTTCAGACCTTTATAAAGAAAAAGAATTTTGTTTAATTATGGGGGAAGACAACTTGAAGAGTTTTCATAAATGGAAAAACTTTGAGACCATTTTAGAACATCATTCTATTTATGTATATCCACGGATTTCTGAAGGGCATATAGAAACTAAATTTGACAACCATCTTAAAATTCATAGGGTTGAAGCACCCATTGTACAAATATCTTCTACCATGATAAGAAACGGAATTAAGGATGGTAAAAACGTAAAACCTATGTTAACCAAAGAAGTTTGGAATTATATAGATGAAATGAATTTTTACAGAAAATAATTCCGCTTAAAATTCGTTGTATATTTGTAAATCTTCAAACAATTATTTTGGCAAAAAAGGATAAAATAAAAGGTAAATTTAAACAAAAACTAACCGATAAATATAGGTTGGTTGTTTTAAACGAAGATACGTTCGAGGAACGTTTTTCATTAAAACTATCTAGATTAAACGTATTTGTTTTAGGGGGTGTTTTCTCTATTCTATTAATTGCTTTAACCACCGTTTTAATCGCGTTTACACCAATTAAAGAATACATTCCAGGTTATTCTTCTTCTAAATTAAAAGCAACTGCAGTAAAATTAACATTTGAAGCAGATTCTTTAAAACAAAAGCTAGCAATCTTAGAAAATTATACAAAAGCATTAAGACCTGTTTTAACTGGCGAAATAACTTCAGAAGACATAGATTCTCTTCAAGTGGAAGCAAGACAAGCTGTAATAAATGAAAGCGAGTTAGATGCCACTAGAGAAGATTCTTTATTTAGAGAAAAGGTAGATACAGAAACCCGTTTTGCTATTTTAAACAACTCAAAGAGCAATGTGAAAATTGTCTTTTTTGCACCTCTTACTGGTAATATCTCTCAAGATTTCGATGCAAGTTCTAAGCACTTTGCTGTAGATATTGTTGCAAAAACAGGCACGCCTATTAAAGCTGCTGCAGACGGAACCGTTATTTTTTCTGGTTGGAGCGCAGACACTGGCTACACAATCATTTTAAAACACAATAAAGATTATATTTCCGTGTATAAACACAATGGAAACTTATTAAAGCAACAAGGAGACTTTGTAAAATCTGGCGAAGTAATAGCTAGCGTAGGTTCTACAGGAGAACTTTCTACGGGGCCGCATTTACATTTCGAACTATGGAAAGGTGGTTATGCCATAAATCCAATAAATTTTATAGACTTTAAATAATGAGTATCAAATCTTTTTTTGCCATTCCGTTTGCTAAAATTGCGACTAGAAAAGTCTTTAAATGGGCTAATAATCCACATAAAACACAAGAGAAAGTTTTTAAAAACTTAATAGCTAAAGGAAGTAAAACAGCTTTTGGAAAAGATCATAATTTTGAAAGCATTTCTACTTATGAAGATTTTAAGAAACAAGTAAAAGTAACAGATTACGAAGGTTTAAGGAAGTACGTAGATAGAATTGTGGCTGGAGAAGCTGATGTTCTTTGGACAGGAAAACCACTGTATTTTGCGAAAACTTCTGGTACAACTTCTGGTGCAAAATACATACCGATTACTAAAGATTCTATGCCAACGCATATTAAAGCAGCAAGAAATGCCATGTTGTTTTATATTGTTGAAAAAAATGACGCAAGTTTTGTTGATGGAAAAATGATATTTCTTCAAGGAAGCCCTGTTTTAAGTGACAAAAATGGTGTTAAATTGGGTAGATTAAGTGGCATCGCTGCGCATTATGTTCCTAATTATTTATTAAAAAACAGATTACCAAGCTGGGAAACCAATTGTATTGAAGATTGGGATACAAAAGTAAATGCTGTTGTAGAAGAGACCGTAAACGAAGACATGTCTGTAATTAGCGGAATACCTTCTTGGGTACAAATGTATTTTGAAAAGTTGATTGAAAAAACTGGAAAATCGGTTTCAGAGTTATTCCCAAATTTTAATTTCTTTATCTACGGTGGTGTAAATTTTGAACCTTATAAAAACAAGTTCGAGAGTTTAATTGGTAAAAAGATAGATTATATCGAACTATATCCTGCTTCAGAAGGGTTTATTGCCTATCAAGACTCACAAACCGAAAAAGGAATGTTGCTGCAATTAGATTCTGGTATTTTCTATGAATTTATTCCTGCAAGTGAATTTTTTGAAGAAAACCCAACAAGAATATCTCTAAGAGACGTAGAAATTGGCGTGAATTACGTGATTATTTTAAACACAACTGCGGGGCTTTGGGGGTATAATATTGGTGACACTGTAGAATTCACTTCTACAAAACCTTATAGAATAAAGGTTACAGGAAGAATTAAACATTTTATTTCCGCCTTTGGCGAACACGTTATTGGTAAAGAAGTAGAAAAAGCATTAAATGATGCTATAAAAGGAACGCCCATTAATATTAGTGAGTTTACAGTTGCACCACAAGTAAATGCAACTGATAGTTTGCCTTATCATGAATGGTTTATAGAATTTGAAAATGAACCTAAAAACATGGAAGAATTTGCACAGAAAGTAGATGCTTCTATGCAAGAACAGAATATTTATTATTTCGATTTAATTGAAGGGAAAATACTGCGCCCTTTAGTGATTAGAAAAGTAAAAAAAGGAGGCTTTCATGAATATATGAAATCTATTGGTAAGTTTGGTGGACAAAATAAAATTCCGCAATTGTCTGATAATAGAAAAATTGCAGATGTTTTAGATAACTTTTTAATTGAAGAATAATAAAATACACATAAAATGGGAGATTATTTATTTTTAGTTTTAGCAATAGGATTGGTTATTGTTTACTTTTACAACAAATATAGAAACAAACGTCGTTAATATTTTAATCAAAAATAATACGCATAATCATTTTAAAAAATACATTTTTAAAGTGATTTGAAACATCAATAAAACACAAATGAGTACAATTAGAATCACAAAACAATTCAATTTTGAAACGGGTCATGCTTTATACGGTTATGATGGAAAATGTAAAAATGTTCATGGGCATTCTTATAAACTTTCTGTAACAGTTTCTGGAAAACCTATTACAGACAATACCAATGTAAAGTTTGGAATGGTGATAGATTTTAGTGACTTAAAGAAGATTGTTAACGAAGAAATTGTAGATATTTTCGATCACGCAACGGTTTTCAATAAAAACACACCACATGTTGAGCTAGCTAAAGAATTGATGGATAGAGATCATCATGTATTATTGGTAGATTACCAGCCAACTAGTGAAATGATGGTGATTGATTTTGCACAGAAAATTATAAGTAGATTGCCAAATAACATTAAATTACATTCGATGAAACTACAAGAAACAGACTCTAGTTTTGCAGAATGGTATGCTAGTGAAAACTAATTTTGTAACATCTTTAAACATTTGCCTATTAATAAGTAAATACTAAAATAAAAACACTCCTACTAAAATTTAAAAAATTTTAAGAAAGTTCTTGGTATAAAGTAATTATTTACCATTAAATTCATTCATGGTATTTGGCAAACCTGCAGTACCAAATGAGGTAATAATTTTTGATGAAAATGGTAAGCGCTCAATTAACTCGCTAGTTTCTTCTTTACTCCATTCTCCAAGAACAAAATCTGCTTGTCTTCCTTTTGGATAATTTGCACCAACACCAAATCTAAAACGAGCGTATTCTTGCGTGTTTAATTTCTCTTGAATATCTTTCAAGCCATTGTGTCCGCCAGCAGAACCTTTGGCTTTTACGCGTATTGTGCCAAAGTCTATATGCACATCATCTGTAACCACTAAAATATTTTCTACGGATATATTTTCTTTATCCATCCAATATTTTACAGCTTTACCGCTTAAATTCATAAATGTACTTGGTTTTAAAAGGATAAAAGTTCTTCCTTTTAACCTAAAAGTAGCTACATCTCCTAATTTTTCTGTTTCAAAAGTTGCGTTATGTTCTTCTGCAACCTCATCTATAATCTTAAAACCAATATTATGACGTGTATTCGTGTATGTAACACCAATATTTCCTAAACCAATAATTAAAAACTTCTTCATTACTTTTTCTTTAGTTTCAACTTTAATTTTAATCATTTAAAATAGAAGCTCAAAACTTATCTTACAAAAATAAAAAAAGCGTTACAAAATGTAACGCTTTTTATAAATTCTATTTTTAAAAAACTTATTCTGCAGCTGGTGTAGCAGCTTCTGTAGTTTCTTCTTCATCTTCTTCAGAAACAGTAGCATTACGAGAAGTTCTTACTTGTACAACAACAGTATTATCTGGGTGCATAAAAGTATAGTTATCATTAAATAATGACGTTACAACTAACTTAGCCCCAATTTTTAATTTTGAAATATCTGCAGTTACAAAATCTGGTAAATTAGATGGTAAAGCTTTTACACTTAATTTACGATTTGTAAAACGTAAAGAACCTCCATTTAATACCCCTGGTGATGTACCTGTTAATTTAACTGGAATTCTCATTGTAATTTCTTTATCATCAAATAACTGATAAAAATCTGCATGTATGATTCTATCTGTTACTGGGTGAAACTGAATATCTTTTAAGATTGCAGTTGTTTTTTCTCCATCAACATTAATTATTGCAGTATAAACGTTTGGAGTGTACACCAAATTTCTAAATGCTAATTCTTCCGCTGAAAAATGCATAGGCTTATCTCCTCCGTATATAACGCAAGGAACCATACCAGCATTACGTAAGGCTTTAGTTGCTACTTTACCTACGCTTTCTCTTTTTGATCCTTTAATTGTAATTGATTTCATTACTTTTCTTATTATTTATTTACATTAAAAATTGTCCACTAATTGAAGTATTGTCTTGCACCTTATGCATAACATCAGCAAATAATGGCGCGCAAGATACAACTTTTATTTTAGAAGTCTCTTTCTTTAAAGGAATTGTGTCTGAAACAATTAACTCGGTTAAAGCAGAATTTTCTATCTTATCATAAGCCCCACCCGATAATATTGGATGTGTACAAATTGCACGAACACTTAAAGCACCTCTTTCCATCATTAAATTTGCTGCATGCGCTAAAGTTCCTCCTGTATCAATCATATCATCTACAAGAATTACATTCTTTCCTTTAACGTCTCCAATTAATTCCATATGAGAAATTACGTTGGCTTTTTTACGTTGCTTGTAACAGATTACAACATCTGAATGTAAATGCTTAGAGTATGCATATGCTCTTTTAGAACCTCCCATATCTGGAGATGCAATTGTTAAGTTATCTAATTTTAAGCTATTGATGTATGGCATAAAAATAGTTGAAGCAAATAAATGATCTACTGGTTTCTCGAAGAATCCTTGAATTTGATCTGCATGCAAATCCATTGTCATAATTCTAGTTGCGCCAGCAGATTGCAATAGATTTGCAACTAATTTTGCACCAATAGCAACTCTAGGTTTATCTTTTCTATCTTGTCTTGCCCAACCAAAATACGGCATAACTGCTGTAATATGTCTTGCTGATGCTCTTTTTGCAGCATCTAACATTAAAAGCATTTCCATTAAATTATCTGCATTTGGAAATGTAGACCCTATAATAAAAACGCGTCTTCCTCTAACAGATTCTTCAAAAGCTGGCTGAAATTCTCCATCACTAAAATAGGTTGTTTTCACTTTTCCTAAAGTTGTGTTGTATTCTTTTGCAATTTTTTCTGCCAAAACGGTGCTTTGTCTGCAGGCAAAAAGTTTTGGTGCTAATTGATTTGTAGGCATTTAGATATAATTTATATTGTGTTGTTGTGAGGAAACAAAAGTAGAAATTATTTATTTAGTTTCGAATTAATTTATAGACTTTAAAATAAAATAATTTAATACATTTGCAGTCCTATTAAATAAATGCTCAAGTGGCGGAATTGGTAGACGCGCTGGATTCAAAATCCAGTTTTTTCGGAAGTGCGGGTTCGATTCCCGCCTTGAGTACAAAAAAACCTATTAATTTAATAATTAATAGGTTTTTTAATTTTCTAAGCAACTACAAGTCCTTTGAAGGACTTTAAATTTTATTTTAATTAGTAATCTCTTATTTGGTAATTCTAACGTATATTTAAAGCTTTTTATAATTACAAAAACCAAGTATGCAATTTTTAACATTTATAGGATTTACAGCTTTAGTAGCTATTATAGCGTATTTAAAAACACGTAAAACAGAAGAATCTTCGTCAGACGGGTATTTTTTAGGAGGAAGAAGTTTAACCGCAGGTGTAATTGCTGGATCATTACTATTAACCAACCTATCTACAGAGCAGATTGTTGGTTTAAATGGCGCTGCTTATCAAAGCGGATTGTCTGTAATGGTTTGGGAAACCTTAGCTGCAATTGCAATGGTTGTAACCGCAATGTTTTTATTGCCAAGATATTTAAAAGGTGGTTTAACTACCGTCCCTGGTTTTTTAGCAAAAAGATTTGATGTTACTACAAAGACATTAACATCCGTTTTATTTCTTTCTGGTTATGTTGTTGTGCTACTTCCTGTAATTTTATATTCTGGTTCTTTAGCTATTAGTGGTATGTTCGATATACCAACATTACTAGGTGTTACACACACACAATCTATTTGGATATGTGTTTGGGGAATTGGAATTATCGGTTCTATTTACGCCGTTTTTGGTGGATTAAAAGCTGTTGCCGTTTCAGATTCTATAAACGCAATCGGACTTTTAATTGGTGGAATTTTAATTCCTATTTTTGGATTAATGATGATTGGTGATGGTAATATCTTAGATGGTTTATCAACCTTAACAGCAGAACATCCAGATAAGTTTAAATCGATGGGTGGCCCAACAGACCCTGTTCCTTTTTATACCATTTTTACAGGTATGATGTTGGTACAGTTATTTTATTGGGGAACAAATCAGCAAATTATACAAAGAGCCTTAGGTGCAAAAAATTTAAAAGAAGGTCAGAAAGGATTATTATTAGCGTCTTTTATTAAAATATTAGGTCCAATTATTGTGGTTTTACCTGGTTTAATTGCATTTCATTTATTTCAAGGAAATTTAGAATCGGCAGATAGTGCCTACCCAATGTTGGTTAAGAAAGTACTGCCAAGTGCTTGGGTTGGTTTCTTTGCAGCCGTTTTATTTGGCGCAATTTTAAGTTCTTTTAATAGTGTTTTAAATAGTTCTGTTACTTTATTTGGTATTGATATTTACAAACAACACATCAACAAAGAGGCTAGTGAAAAAACAGTTGTTAAATATGGAAAAACATTTGGAGTAATTTTAGCAATTGCTGCGATGTTTATTGCTCCTTTAATTGCGAATGCAGGTAGTTTATTCGATTATTTACAAGAAATTAACGGAATTTATAGCATCCCTATTTTAACCATTATTATTGTAGGTTATTTAACAAAATGGGTTCCTGCAATTGCAGCAAAAATCGGACTAGTTTCTGGTTGTTTGTTGTATATATTGAGTCAGTTTATTTTACAACCTTATTTTGTGCAAAAAGCAATGAATACTGCTGCAGAGGCCAATATTACAGATGTTGCAGAACTCGCTTTAATTGAAGCACAAGCATATCCTCACTTTTTAGATGTAATGGCTATATTGTTTGCTTTGAACGTAATTATTATGTTAGTCATTGGTAAAATAGCTCCGAGGAAAGAACCATTTGTACAAGAATATACAAAACAAGTAGATATTACACCTTGGGCATACACAAAACAAGTAGGTATTGCTATTTGTGTGATTGTAATTGGTGTGTATATTTATTTTGCATAAACAAAAAAAGGGAGCAACTTTTAAGTTACTCCCTTTTTTTAATTTGTTTCTAAAAAGGCTATAAAGTTTAACTTTATTAAATTAATTCTTTTAATCTGTTTGCGGCTATTTCTGCAGTAATATCTCTCTGCGGAGAACCAAACATCTCATAACCTACCATAAATTTCTTTACAGTAGCACTTCTTAAAAGTGGCGGATAAAAACTCATGTGCCAATGCCAGTGAGCATTATCTACTCCGTTTGTTGGTGCTTGATGAATTCCGCTTGAATACGGAAAAGAAGTATGAAACAATTTATCATACGCTTTTGTAATTACAGAAATTGCTTGGGCATAATTCTTAGCTTCAGCATCTGAAAGTTCTAAGATATTTTTCTGTGCTTTTTTAGGTGCAATCATCACTTCGAAAGGCCAAATTGCCCAAAAAGGGGTTAACACAACAAAATCTTCATTTTCAAAGATAATGCGTTCTTTTGCTTTTAATTCTTGCTGTAAGTAATCTCCTAAAAGACTAGTGTTGTTCTCTAGATAGTATTTTTTCTGATGAATATCTTTTTTCTCAACTTCATTTGGCAACGTAGACTGACTCCATATTTGTCCGTGAGGGTGCGGATTACTACAACCCATTACTGCACCTTTGTTTTCAAAAATTTGTACATAGTTAATCCCTTCATTTTCTCCTAAAGTAGTAAATTCTTTTTGCCACGCATGCACCACTTTTTTAATATCCTCAACTTCCATTTCTGCCAAACTTTTAGAGTGATCTGGACTGAAACAAATTACTTTACAAATACCGCTTTCACTTTTAGCTTTTAACAAACCTTCATCCACAGAAAAAGAAGGAGAATCTTTTTGAAGTGCTGCAAAATCGTTTGTAAATACAAAAACATCTTTATAATCAGGATTTACCTCTCCGTTTATACGTGTATTTGTAGCGCACAAATAACAGCTTTTATCATGAGAAGGTCTCTTTTCTGTAGAAATCTCTTCATTTTGACCTTGCCACGGACGTTTTGCTCTATGAGGAGAAACTAAAACCCATTCTCCCGTTAAAATATTAAACCTCTTATGAGAATAGTCTTGTAAATTTTTATTTTCCATTTTAATATTTTTTAGTTCTTTATTTTACTAAATGTGTTCCTTCTGAAAGTGATACAAAATAGACAGAACATTCTTTGTTAAATTTATTTTTGTATGCTTTAGCTGCAGCTTCTGCAAATACTTTTGACTCACTTTTTGCAATTAGATTAATGGTACAACCGCCAAAACCTCCGCCCATCATTCTCGCTCCTAAAACATGTTTATTTTTCTTCGCTTGATCTACCAAGAAATCTAACTCTACACAACTTACCTTATATTGATGTTGTAAACCATCGTGGGACCCATAAATTAAAGCACCTAGTTTTTCTAAATCATTCTCTTTAATTGCTTTTGCAGCTTGTTGAGTTCTTTCAATTTCTTGAATTACATACAACGCTTTTTGATAATTTTCTGGCGTAACTTTATCTTTTATTCTTTCTAAATCTTCTTCAGTTGCTTCTCTTAACGTTTTAATATTTAACAGTTCTGCAATACTTTCGCAGGCAGACCTTCTATCATTATAAGCACTATCAGACAAACTATGTTTTACGTTGGTGTTCATCAGCATTAACTCATGATCTTTAAAATCTATTTCAAAAGATTCAGATTCTATGGCTCTACAGTCTAACAATAACGCATTGTTTTTAATACCAAACATACTTGCGTATTGGTCCATAATTCCGCATTTAACACCTACATAATTGTGTTCTGCTTTTTGTGAAATTAGAATCATTTCTGTTTTTGTTAAACCCAACTCAAACAATTCATTCAAACCAAAAACAACACTATTTTCTAAAGCCGCAGAAGAAGACATACCTGCACCACTAGGAATATTTCCTTTAAATACAATATTAAAATTTCCAATAATTTTATTACGATTCTGAATTTCAGCAACAACACCCAAAACATAATTTCCCCAACTTCCTTCTTTAGATGGTTTTAAAGTATCTAGCGTAAACCTAATTTCACTATCTAAATCTAACGCAATTGCAGTACAATTACCAGCATCACTTTTTTGAATTGCGGCTGCTATTCCTTTGTCTACAGCAGCAGGAAAAACAAAACCACCGTTATAATCTGTATGTTCTCCAATTATATTTATTCTTCCAGGAGAAAAAACAAGTAAAGGCTCTTTTGCAAAAACAGCTATAAACTTTGTTTTCACTTCTTGTATTAATTTCTTACTCATTGTAAAAAGTTTAATTGTTATTTATTTTCACATTCCATGTTAAGGAATAAGACGTATTTGGCTCTAAAACTTGTAGCCCAATTTTATTATTAAAACTGTTAGAAACCCCAGTCATTGGTTCAATTGCAATTAAAGGCAATCCTTTTGGAGTATACATCTGCAAAAAGTTTTCTTTTAAGTTTGATGTTATTTCTAATTGATACTTAACCGTTTTAAAATCGATTTTATTATTATCTAGAATAAAACAATCGTCTAATTGTTTGTCTTCAATCTTAAAAACGGAATCCCCTTTGTATCCTTCAATTCCCTTTGTGATTAGGTTTTTATCAAACGCTATTTTTTTATCACTTGTAAAACTTAAAGAGCTGTTTTGTAAATCTTCACAGAAAAAATAAGGATGCCAGCCCAAAGTAAACGGAAATGAATAGGTGTCGGTATTTTTCACTCTTATAGAAAGACTCAACCCTTCTTTAGTTAAAGTATATGTTGCGTATATTTTGTAAGTAAAAGGAAAACCTTTCGTCTTTTTATCTTCTTGATAACAGAGCGTTACAGCACATTTATTAGCACTAATTTCTTCTTCTTTAAATTGAAATTCTTTATTGTATACCAAACCATGTAACGCATTTCTACCACCATCTTCATTACAGTTAAATTGATAATTTTTATCATTAAAAGTATATTTTCCGTTTTCAATTCTATTTGCAAAAGGGAATAATATTGCAGAAGCATACGAGTTTCTATATTCAAAACTAGGTACGTCTTTTACAATTGCAATCGTGTTAAAAGTAAATTCTAGCAACCTTCCGCCTTCGTTTAAACAAATTCTTGCAATACTATTTTCGTCTGTATTTTTTAACTCTAAAAAACTGAAACCGTTTTGGTTTATTTTATCAACTTTAAACATATTATAAAGATTTTCTTTTGATGAAACTACTAGGGTTTGCTATTCGTTCGTCTTCATTATTCAATATCATTTGGGCTAATTTCTTCCCCATCAAATTAAAATCGGTAGAAATAGTTGTAATACCGTTTGCTACCACTTCTTTTAAAATGGAGTCATTAAAAGAAATGATACCAATGTCGTCTGCTATAATTAATTTTTCTTGTTTTATTTTTTTAATAATTACAATCAAGTTTTTATCATCTAACACAAAATAGACTTCTCCTTTCTTTGGTGTTCGGCTATTTAATGAAGAAACAACTTCATTCGGAATTTTATTTTCTATACAAAAACTCTGAAAACCTTTTAAAATTCCTTTGGGTTGCCTGTCATCAGAAAATAATAAAATGAGTTTATTGTATTTTTTTAATACTGAAAGTCCGTCTGTAAGTCCGTTGTAAATATCTTTTTCAAAATTTTGATAAACGGCAGGATATTGAGAAATTTCTTCATGAACCTGATCTAAAATATATACTTTTTCTTTAGCTAAATTCTGAATAACGGCTTCTGTACCAACTAAGTTTGCAGGCATAATTACATAGTGGCTGTAATTACCAATATTATCATTTATAAGCTTGCTAAAAACATCATTATTAAAGTGATGAAAAAAGATATCTACCTGATTGTCTTCTCCTAAATTTTCTAAAAAAGAATTATATAAATCTTCTTTAAAAGAATTAAGTTCATCAAAAAGTAAAAATATTTTTTTTGCAACTTTTATATGTTCACTGTTTACATAATAACCTTTACCAACCACAGAGTTGATAATTCCGCGATTTTTTAATTCATTAAAAGCGATTAAAACAGTATCTCTAGAAAGAGAATGTTGCTCTTTAATTGTATTTAAAGAAGGTAATTTATCCCCTTTTTTTAAGACACCATTTATAATTGCCTTCTCAATAGAAGCAACTATTTGCTTGTATTTAGGTGTTTTAGATTTCTTTTCTAGTGATACTATCCCCATAAAACAAAAGTAGCTCATTTTACATACAAAAACAACTAGTACGCACTGGTGTGTTATTAAGGTTTCAAAACAACAAAAACAACACATAATACCATAACAATAAGCAACATACACACCATCTATACGACAACCAAAAGAAACAAAAAATAAAAAATACATCTATTTTTACTTTCAATTTCGAGAAGTATTAAAGAAAAATGCTTCTTAAAATTATCTTGTTGTTAGAAATTAACTAAGTAATTCATTCTTTTCATATCTTTGAAATTCCTCTGAAAATTATAACGATGAACGATTTTATTCTTTACTTTAAAATGGGTCTAAACCATGTTTTAGACTTTAATGCTTATGATCATATTTTATTTTTAATAGTTTTAGCTGTTGTTTTCAGCTTTAATCAATTTAAAAAAGTTTTATGGTTGGTTACACTTTTTACGCTTGGGCATTCGATAACATTAGCATTATCTGCTTACGGAATTCTAAGTGTTAACATGAAATTGATTGAATTTCTAATTCCAGTAACCATTTTTATTACCGGTGTTATTAATGTTTTTACAGCCAAAAAATCATCCACAGGAAAAGAAAATACCAATTTAATTTTTGCCTTGTTTTTTGGTTTAATTCACGGGTTAGGCTTCTCTAATTATTTTAAAATGATGATTGGTAAAGAGGATGACAAACTTTTTCCGTTGTTAGAATTCGCTTTAGGTATAGAAGCTGCACAAATAATTATTGTTTTAGGAATCTTAATTATTGGTACTATTCTTCAGAATTTTTTAAGAGTTACTAGAAGAGATTGGATCTTAGTTTGCTCATCTATTGTAATTGGTTTCTCTATTCAAATGATGTTAGACAGAGTATTTTGGTAATTTATTAACGCAACATTCTTATGAATCTTTTTACTTTCGTTTTATGACAGAAACAAAACAGTTAAAATATGACAAAGCTTACTTAAAAATGGCTTTAGAATGGGGGAAACTTTCTCACTGTAAACGGAAACAAGTTGGCGCTTTAATTGTAAAAGACAGAATGATTATTTCTGATGGCTTTAACGGAACACCAACAGGTTTTAATAATTGCTGCGAAGATGAAGAAGGCATCACCAAATGGGAAGTTTTACATGCAGAAGCCAACGCAATTTTAAAAGTTGCAAGCTCTACACAATCTGCAAAAAACGCAACTTTATATATTACCCTATCACCTTGCACACAATGTAGTAAACTAATTCATCAAGCAGGTATAAAAAGAGTTGTATATGCAAACTCCTACAGAGATACTTCTGGAATAGAATTTTTAGAAAAAGCAGGTGTAAAAATCACACATTTACCTTATGAATAAAAAAAACCTTCCATTATTTCTTGCAATCGCAGTTGTTTTTGGAATCTTAATAGGCATGTCTTTTAGCGGAAGCTCTAGCAACTTGTTATCTTTCTCAAAAAGTTCTTCCCAAGAAAATAAAATAAGAAAACTAATTAACTTTATTGAAAACGATTACGTAGATAAAGTGAGTACAGACAGTTTATTAGACGGTGCAATTACACAAATGTTGGGCGAGTTAGATCCGCATTCTGTCTATATTCCGAAAGAAAACCTACAAGCAGTTAAAGAAAACATGCAAGGTAATTTTGTAGGAATTGGCGTTCAATTTAGAATGATTTCAGACTCGATTACTGTTGTTCAACCTATAAAAGGAGGACCAAGTATTAAGGCGGGAATAAAAGCTGGTGATAGAATTTTAATGGCTAATAAAGACACCCTTTTTGGAAAAAAGTTAATAGCCGATGCAATTCCTAAATTCTTAAAAGGAAAACCAAATACAGAAGTAAATCTTCAAATTTATAGAAAAAGCACAGATTCTCTTTTTAATGTTATAATTGCTCGTGGAAAAGTAAATATTAAAAGTGTCGATTTAGCTTATATGATTAATGATTCTATTGGGTATATTAAACTAGATCGTTTTGCAAGAAATACCTATACAGAATTTAAATCTTCTCTAAATACCTTGATTGATGAGGGAATGACAGCTCTTGTTCTAGACCTTCGGGGAAATGGTGGTGGTTTTATAGACATTGCAAATAGTATTGTTGATGAATTTCTAGAAGATGACAAACTAATTGTATTTACAAAAAATAACAAGGGTGAAATTGATGAATCTTTTGCAACTTCTAAAGGAGATTTTGAAAAAGGTGGTTTGTATGTTTTAATTGATGAAAACTCTGCCTCTGCTTCAGAAATTGTTGCGGGCGCTTTACAAGACAACGACAAAGGAACTATTATTGGAAGACGTTCTTTTGGGAAAGGTTTAGTGCAAATAGAAATGGATCTAGGCGATGGTTCTGCGGTTCGCTTAACAACAGCTCGTTACTATACACCAACAGGTAGATCTATACAAAAACCGTATGCTGGTCACGGAAATAAAAATTATTACAAAAATTTTCAACAAAGATTTTCTAACGGAGAGTTGTTAAGTAGAGATAGTATAAAAGTGATAGATTCTTTAAAATTTACAACTCCTAAAGGAAAAACTGTTTATGGCGGTGGTGGTATAATTCCTGATGTTTTTGTAGGTATAGATACAACTTCCTATATGACTAACTTTTATTTTAATACCATTAATAATTTTGCTTTCGATTATGTAGACACACATAGAAAGGAGTTAAGAAAATGGTCTATAACTACATATATTGATGATTTTGATAAAGATGAAGCCATTTTTAATAGCTATTTAGCTGATATTAAAGACAAAACAAAACCTTCTTTTAGAGCAAAACAGAACATCCAAAAATATTTAAAAGCCTCTATTGCAAATGCCCTTTTTGGTGATGTTGGTTTTTATAGAATTATTCATCAAGAAGACAAAATGCTGCAAAAAGTTTTGGAGTTGGAAAGTACTAACGAATAGCTTTTCTTTGTAGCAATGATAAAAATAACCACCTCAGAAAACAAAAAAGTATATTTTGCTTCAGATCAACATTTAGGTGCGCCAACTGCTGAAGCTAGTTTTCCTAGAGAAAAAAAGTTTGTTGCTTGGTTAGATACCATTAAAAAAGATGCTGATGCCATTTTTATTTTAGGTGATCTATTCGATTTTTGGTTTGAATATAAAACGGTAGTTCCTAAAGGCTTTGTTCGAGTTTTAGGAAAATTAGCCGAAATTAAAGATGCAGGAATTCCTATTTACTTCTTTGTCGGTAATCATGATTTATGGATGCATGATTATTTTGAAAAAGAGTTAAATATTCCTGTATATCACGCTCCTCAAGAATTTCTCATCAATAATAAAAAGTTTTTAATTGGACATGGAGATGGTTTAGGCCCTGGAGACAAAGGCTATAAACGCATGAAAAAAGTATTTACCTTTCCTTTATTTAAATGGATGTTTAGATGGCTTCACCCAGATATTGGCGTAAGACTTGGCCAATACATGTCGGTAAAAAATAAAATGATTTCTGGTGATGAAGATGCTAAATTTTTAGGAGAAGAAAACGAATGGTTGGTGCAATATTGTAAAAAGAAACTGACAGAAAAACACTATGATTACTTTGTTTTTGGACACCGACATCTTCCTTTAGAAATAAAGTTACAAAAGAATAGTATGTATATTAATCTTGGCGATTGGATACAATATTATACGTATGGTGCCTTTTCAGAGAACACTTTTAACTTACTTAAAAACGAATAGTATTTATATCAAAAATATAATTAAAACAAAAAAAGCGGCAAATTGCCGCTTTTTTCTAATAAAATACATTGGTTTATTTTAAGTTGAAACTTACTCTTGCAAATAAGAAACGACCACTAACACCAAATTGTTGAGATCTTCTAGACCAGTCGAAACGACCACCACTTCGGTTCGCTTCAATAGCTCTATCTGGGTATACGTCTAATAAATTATTAGCACCTATAGTTAATGTTAAGTCTTCTGTAGCCTTATAACCAAGAGATAAATCTGTAACTATTTTAGAATTGAAGTTTTGCTGATTAGCAATCGAGTTTGTTGCCTCAGACACTTTTCCAAAGTAAACATTTCTAAAGAAAACATTAAACTTTCCTGAAGTTAAACTATTTGTTAAGTTCACTTTAGTTGTTGGTACTGCCTCTTCTAAATAGATTCTACTATCTTCTGGAAAATAAGTGCTTTCTTGCCCTGCATCTTTTAAAATTTGCGAAGAATTAATTCCTCCTACTTGTCTTGTTTGAGAAAAAGTTCCTGATAAATCCGTTTTTAATCTTGTATTTTTTCCAAAATTTGCTTTGTGTGAAATTACAACATCTACACCTGTAGATTTTGTATCTATTGCATTTGCAAAGAAAGATGCTGCCGTTGCATTTGCTTGAACTAATAAGTTAGAAAGCTCTAGGTTAGCGGCATCAATTGGCTCACCTGCATTTGGTAGACCATCAGCAATAAGTGTAGGTTTAAACTGACCTGTATACACTACTCTATCATCAATATTTACAATATAACCATCTACAGTAAATGTAATATTAGACTCTGGTAATTTTGCTGTAAAACCTGCACTAAAACTATTAGAAGTTTCTTCTTTTAATTGAGGAATTCCTAATAATTGTGCTGCTTTACTATCATTTGCAAACGTACCTACTTCTACAGGAACACCATCTTGAAAAATAGTAGATGTAGAGTTATAGTTTAATTGATGTAAAGAAGGTGCTCTAAAACCAGTGTTAAATGAAGCTCTAATCCTAAAATTGTCTGATGCTTTATAAATAGACGCTAACTTAAAGTTAACGGTAGCACCAAAATCTGAATAGTTTTCATAACGCGTTGCGAAAGTAGTTGAGAATACTTCAGAAAATTTTGCATCTAAGTCTATGTATCCTGCAACACTATTACGTCCTCTTGATAATTCGTTTTTTGGACCAAACCCAGGAAATACTTGAGATCCACCTGGTCTAGAACTTCCAAAGAAATCTTTTAACGGAGTAGTACCAGCTACACCACTAAATGGTTGCCCATCTGCTTGGTATTGTGTATAAGAAGACTCTTCACCCGAAATAATTTCATAGTTTTCAATTCTATGTTCTGCTCCAAAAGCAAGGCCAAATCCTTCAAAAGTATCTTCATAAAATTTAGATACATCTAAATTGGTAGTATTTTGTGAAAATGCAAACCCACCAGCATCAAAAGTTGTTGGAGATGCTTTTCCTTGAGAAGCATTGTAGGTATTCCCTATTCTATAATCGAATGCATTTCTACCGTAAGTATTTGAAAAATCTACATTCCATTCTCCAATCTTACCTTTAACACCAACAGCTATCGATTTATCTGAAATTGTTGAATTAATTTCTGGTAAAAAACCATTATTATAAGCAGGCGTATACGTTCTACTTTGATTTGGTAATCTGTAAAAACCTGCAGAGCTACCATCTCTAGAACTCATTCCTGCAAAAGAATAGATTTCTGTACCATTGTCATCTAACGGTAATTTAAAATTGGCAAAAAATCTACCTCCACGAACTTTAGATTGCCCAACTCTCATGTTAAAGTCTGTTCTATTCAAATTTCTTGCTGCCAATTCAGACGTAGTTGCATCGGCACCTAATATTGTTTGTAGCGCAGCTAAATCATCTCCTGCTGTTGTAGGGTAACCAGCCGTATTTGAAAAACCTTTTAAATCATTCAAAATAGTATTGTATTCATTAGATGCTGGGTCTAATCCATTTGCTAAAGACAAGAATCTTGTGGTATCATAATTAGCTGCATTTGCTAATCTTTCAACAACATTATATCCATTAAAAATATCTCCTTCCCATTCTTTCATTCTGTTGTAAGGTTCACGAACATCAAAATCTCCAGAAAAAGTAATAAAACCACCATTCTCACCTAAAGGCAGTCCGTAGCTTGCACTAATGTTTGTAGTTTCGCCATCTACACCACCTGTTTGTGCATTTGCATTTTTACTAAAATTGGCTCCAGTAGTTACTGCTAGAGACAACTCGTTTACCGTTTCATTTAAAACAATATTTATAACTCCTGCAATAGCATCAGAACCATATTGTGCTGCTGCACCATCTCTTAAAACTTCTAATCTCTTAATTGCTGCTGCTGGTATTGCATTTAAATCTGTACCTACAGAACCTCTACCAAAAGTACCATTTACGTTTATTAAAGAAGAAGTGTGTCTTCTTTTTCCGTTAATTAATACCAATACTTGATCTGGACCTAAACCTCTTAATGAAGCAGGATCTACGTGATCTGTACCATCTGAAATAGTTTGTGTGTTTGACGTAAATGAAGGTGCTACAAAATTTAAAATTTGATTTAAATTAACTTGTGGTGATGATGCTGCTAATTCTTTTATATCAACAATATCAATTGGCACAGGAGAATCTATAGCAGATCTATTTGGGTTTCTTGATCCAATAACAACAATTTCTCCTAAAGAGACATTGTCTTCATTAACAACAATTGTTAGATAAGAACTGCTAGTTACATTTACCGTTTTTGTTTCATAACCAATTGAAGATACAACTAGTGTTATTGGTAAACTTTTTACCTTAATACTAAACTCACCATTATCATCTGTAGTGGTTCCGTTTAACGTTCCTTTAATAAGAACATTCATATAAGGTAACGTTTGGCCAGAAGCATCTGTTACTTTCCCTTTAATAGTTTGAGCAACCATTGCTAGAGGCAACAAAAACAAAAAGGTAAACATTAAAAATTTGTGTGTGTTTTTTTGTTTCATAATTATTTATTTTGAATTAATATTTAACTAAAATTAACGTTTTAATTTACAAAGGCAATGAATATTATCATAAATCATTTTTTTTAGAGATTGCTTTTAAATAAAACTAGATACTATTTTTTTATTTCTTAGTAATAGCTTGAGCACTTAATAAATACTTAAGACATATTTATCTCCGTATAAATTACCTTTAAATAATAGCTTCTTTTTTTATTACAAGAAATGCTACTAGATTCGTTTTCACTTATTATACAAAAAAACACTACCCTTTCGGGTAGCATTTTCTAATTAATCAAATATAATTATTCTTTAAAACTGGTAGTTTAAAGATAAATTAAACATTGTACCTAATTGGCTAAAGTGATAACCATCATATGTCATTTGAGAATAACGCTGGTTAAAAGTAATTAAGTTAGATGGAGAATTTGTAACAGCAGCACCGTCAATAATTGCCTGCCCTGTTGCAGTTGCATTTGTAAAACTCCACTCTGGTAATATATTAAATAAGTTATTCACATTTAAAGATAATGTTAACTTTTCAGTAGCATTAAAGTTAATACCTAAATCTGTAACTACTTTTGGTGTAAATTCTGTTCTTAAATCAGAACCACCATCTTGTACTGCTCCTGCTGGTATATCTGCAGCATTCACAAAAATACTTTCTAAATTTTGCAATCCTTGTTGTGCAAATTTAGTTTTACCAAAATATGTGTTATTTAGAGAAAAACCGAATTTACCAATATCATAAGTAGTTCCTAAAATCCATTTAGTTTTTGGTCTAGAAGTAAAGAATAAAGCTTCTTGAGTTTCATTAACTACAGATTGTCCTGCATCAGCAACTATTGTTGGGTTCTTAACGGCTCCATCTCTTGCATTTTCTATTACATAGTTTCCAGATAAATTAAAACCTAATTTACCTTCTCCTACTTCAATTTTGTTATAACCTATAACAACATCGATACCAGAAGTTTTTGTATCTATAGCATTTGTAAAGAAACTTAAATCACTTAAATTGTTGTTTGTTAAAACTTGATCTAAAGCAGTATTTCCTGCTGCTGTAGCTCCAATCTCTGTACTTAAAACAACTCTATCTTTAACATTAATGCTATAGTAATCTAAAGTAAAACTTAAGTTTCTATTTACTTTACCTCCTAAACCTAATGTAAAGTTTGTTGAAGTTTCAGCATCTAACTTATCAATTCCTAAAAGACCAGCTTGTGAAGACACATTGTTTACCAAACCACCTACTTGAATTCCTTGACCCGGAACAAAACTATATTGTGCTTTCTGTGTATAAATTTGGTGTAATGTTGGTGCTCTAAACCCTGTAGATACAGAACTTCTTAAAGTATACTTGTCATTAAATGTATAAGCTCCACTTGCTTTCCAAACAAAAGCATTACCAAAATCTGAATAATTTTCACTTCTAATTGTTCCGTCTAAAGTTAAGTTTTCTGTTGGGTTCCAATTTAAAGATGCATAACCACCAAAGTTATAACGTGTAAACTTCCCTGAATTTTCTGGGCTATTTCCTGCAAATGAATCTGCACCACCACCATCATAAGAACCTAATTCTCCTTCAATAATTTCAAAAGTTTCATATCTAAATTCTGTACCAAAAGCAACACTTAAGTTATCTGTAAGAATTTTAGAAATATCTAAATTTCCAACATTATGATAAAACCCTGTTCCTCCTGGATCGAAAGATCTCTTAGAATTTTCTCTGTATAATTGAGAACCTTCAGTAACCTCACCTTGATCTATAGTTCCGTTATTATTTGCATCTACCCAAGTAGATGGAGAATATACAACGTTTCTATTATGAGAATCACTTACTTTATAAGTTTGAGAGTTTCCACCAGTTGTAAAACTAGCATCCACATTCCAATCGTTAATTACAGATTTAAAACCAATAGTAGCATTATAATCATTTAAATCTCCTTCGAATGTTGGTACATAACCATCATAACCACCAGCATTTGTTGGGTGGTCTCCCGGGAAAAAACCTGCTAAATATGGATCATCTGCAAGAGTTCTCCAATAAGGAGTTCTATAATTTGCAAAAGAATTTACTTTCTTGTTAATAAAAGCACCATTAAAATATAAATTAGATTCTTCACTTAATTTATAAGAACCATTTACTAAAAATTTAGCAGCAGCAGTTTCTGGTGCTCCATTTATATTATTAGCATCTGGATTTCTACTTAAAAATTCGTTTACATCTGCAATGTTTGCTCCGAAATCTGCAGCTTCACCAGCAGCATCAACTGTTCCTGGTCTGTTAGAAACATTCGTTTTAGAAAAATCTACGGTATAATTGATAAATCCTTTATCGTCTCCAATAGAAGAACCATTGTTCACAGAAACACCAAACATTTCCCCATCACCTTCAGAAGTTAATCCTGTTCTTAATGTAGCAGAACCAGCATCTGGGCTATCTTTTAAAATAATATTAATTACACCTGCAATTGCATCAGAACCATATTGTGCAGAAGCACCGTCTCTTAATACTTGTATATCTTTAATTGCATCAATTGGAATTCCAGAAATATCTGAACCCGTTTCACCTCTACCCGGAGAAGTCTGTGTGTATAATAAAGCACTTAAGTTTTTACGCTTACCGTTAATAAGAATTAATGTTCTACTTGGTCCCATATTTCTAATTTCATACGGATCTAGTAAAGAAGTTGCATCATTAACTGGTGTTTGTACCGTACTAAAAGATGGAATCTTGTATTGTAAAGCTTTATCAAAACTGGTTTGTCCTGTAGAAACTAAATCTTTTGCAGACACAATATCTATTGGTAAAGGACTTTTTGTATTACTTCTTGCAGGAGTTCTTGACCCTGTAATTACAATTTCATCTAAAGCTTCGTCCCCATCTTCTATTGTAATGTTTAAGAAAGAGTTACTTGTTACTTTTACTTGTTTAGTCTTAAAACCGATAGAAGATACAACTATAGTTACTGGTAAACCCTTAACGTTTAGGCTAAACTCACCAGAATCACTAGTTGTAGTTCCTGTAGAAGTTCCTTTTACTAGAACATTCATGTAAGGTAATGCACTTCCTGATTTGTCTGTTACTTTCCCTTTTATTGTCTGCGCCATGAATCCTAGAGGAAGCATAAATAGAATAGCAAATGCACATAATTTTGATAAATACTTTTGTCTCATAAATAAATTATTTAGTTAATAAATCTGTTTAACTAGTTGCTGCTTTCTTCAAAGATGCAGTAACCGATTTATTATATAAGACAGAAAAAGAAAAAGCATACCCTTAAAAATTCATTTATTTTTAAAAAAAATGCAAAAAAGATATAAATTATTTAATAACTACAGCTTTATATTCAATTTTGTGTAGTAAAAAGAGCCATTTGTCCCCATTTGTGTAGCATCCCACAATCCTCCACTATCAGTATAACTACTTTGTTTGGTTGGGTAGATATTAAACAAGTTGCTGGCACCTAACTGGAGATTAATTATATTACTTAATTGATAACTGAAGTGTAAATCTGTTGTTATTTTTGGTTGATACGTATCTATAGAAGCCTCTAATCTTTCTTTTTCTGAATTATTAAAGTTTGATACATCCTGGGTTATTTGCCAATCAATTAATTGAACGCTACTAAACCTTGTTAATCCCAAAGATGTCTTCAGTTTTTTATATTGATAGTTAACTCCTAGATTAAATTTACTTTTTGGAGCAGAAGCTAATAAAAACTGTTGATCTCGCTCTCCGAAAAAAGTTTCTTTATCTAACTGTTTATTATTTATTTCTGTAATTCTCATATAATTAATGTTTCCAGATAAGTCTATAGATAACTCAGTGTTCTCCATTTTTTTTCTCCAACTTAAAACTAAATCTACACCTGTAGTTTCTGTATTTACACCATTTGCAAAAAACTGAACATTATCTATTCCTAAACCTAAGTTTGAAGCATCAAAATTACCACTTAGTATAATCCTATCTTTAACTGAAACATAATAAGCATCGAGTGCTGCATTAAATGTTGTGCTTAGTTTTGCAGTAAATCCTAAACTAAAATTTATAGCTTTTTCTTCTTTTAAATTATCTATGTTAAATTTTCTTGCAATAGGACTATTATTTGCTACTAAAAGTGATTCCGTTGGTTTACTTCCTATAAAATTTGTGAATGTTAGGTTGTAATAAATTTGAGCTAAAGAAGGTGCTCTAAAACCAGTACTAAAAGAACTTCTTAGATTGAATTTATTTGTAATTTTATATCTCGATGCTAGTTTATAATTTAATGTGCTTCCAAAATCACTATAATATTCATAACGTAAAGCAGCGCCAATCATAAATTTTTTAGTAAAATCTATCTCTGTATCTAAATAAAGACCAAAATTAGATCTATTTCTATCTACCTCATTTTCTGGAGAATACCCAGGAAACCCTTGTGAACCTCCTGGTCTCACCATACCGTTATACGTTTTATAATCTGAAACTGGTGTTTTTGAGCTTACCAAATCTCCGTTAACATCATAGGAACCATACGAAGCTTCTTCTCCAGAAAATATTTTATACTTATCTAACCGAGACTCTAGCCCCAAAGCAATGTTAAATCCATAAGATTTTGCCATAAAATATCTAGAAAAATCGATACTTGTAGTATTTTGAATTAATTGATGCCCACCTGCATCAAACTCTGTTGGCGAATTTTCTTCTAAGGTAGCATTTAGCGTATTTTTAATAAAATATTGGAAATTATTTCTTCCAAAAGTATTATTTACATCTATATTCCATTCTTTAAAGTTTGTAAACAACCCTACTGATAATGAATTATCTAGAATATTTGATGTGATTAATGGGTTAAATCCATTTGGATAAATATCGAGTACATTCCTTTCACTATCTGCTACTCGTGTAAAAGCAAAAGATGCTGTGTTTTTATAATTAAAACCACCATTAACATACAATTTTGTATTTCTATAAATCGGAATTTCAGAATTTAAAAAAAGACTTACATTCTTTACTGCTGCTTGTCCGTATTTTTCTCTTGCTGTAGTTGCTGGTCTTAACGTATTGTCTGTTGATACTGCTTCGGCAGAAATATTAATAAAACCTCCTTGGCTAATTTTTGTACCATAATTTAATCCTAATTTATAAGTAAAACCATCAACTTTATTAGGAAAAACACTATTACTATCACCATTATGAAAACCTAAAGTAGAACTTACATTTAGCTCATTATCAGCATCTCTTAAAACAATATTTATTACACCAGCAATGGCATCTGAACCATATTGTGCAGATGCACCATCTCTTAATAATTCTATCCTTTTTATTGCAGAAATAGGTATGGCATTTAAATCGGTTCCAGAATTCCCTCTTCCTCTGGTGCCATATAAATTTATTAAAGATGCTTGGTGCCTCCTTTTTCCATTAATTAGAACCAACGTCTGATCTGGTCCTAAACCTCTAATAGTTGCAGGATCTATATGGTCTGCCCCATCTGCTCCGGATTGTTTGCTTGCATTAAATGAAGGGATTGCATATTGCAAAAATTGATTAATTTCTACTTGACTGCTTTTAGAAGATGTCTTTTCAATATCTATAAAATCAATAGCAACCGGTGTGTCATTTGCAACTCTGTTTTTATTTCTAGAACCTACAACTTGTACTTCATCTAATTCTTCACCGGATAATAAAACAATTGTATGAAATATTTTAGGTTGAAGTTGAAGCGTTTTAGAGTTGTGCCCTAAAAAACTAACGGTAATATTATTTTTATGCTGAATTTCAAACTCAAAAGTTCCGTCGCTATTTGTGGTTGTTCCTGCTAAAGATTCTTTTTCTTGCAAAGTTGCACCACTAAGAGGTATATTATCTGAACTTAAAACAATACCCCTAACAATTACTCTTTTCTTATTAAAAGTACTATCGATAAGAACACTCTTTGAGAAAACGGTGTTTCCTTTAGAATGAATTTTCCGTTTACCGTATTTTTGTTTGGCGTAAATAACATAGTAACTATTTCCTAGATCATCAAAAAGAAAAGGTGTAATTTTTTCTAATAAAGAGATAGATTCACTTAAAGATAAATTTGCAAACCCTTTTTCTTGAATTTTTTTACCAGAAAGCAAGTTGGCATTGTAAGTAAAGAAAATCTTATGCTCATTACTAATTTTATCTAGTAAAGTAGCCAACGGAATTGACTTTTGTTTATGCTCTTGAGCAACTATTTTTTGAGAAGTAAAAGCTACAGAAACAAGTAATATAAGTTTTATGAATACTAGTTTTTGAACCATTTACCGATTTAAAGTTACACTTATTTCTTACTGATAATTAAGCTACTATCTTTTTTGATAATAAGCACATCAACAGATTTTTCAATTGCTTTTATACAGATGTCAATATTTGTAATAGGAACGGCTCCTGTAATTAAAGTATTCTTACTTTTTTCGTCTTTAAAAATTATAGAAAAGCCGTAAGCTTCTTCTATTTTTTCCATCGCTTCTTCCAAAGATAGGTTTTCAAAAAGTAAAGAACCATTTTTCCAAGAAGTTTTTATGGTCGCATTAAATATGTTTTTATCTTCTAATATTTTATTTTTTTCTGCGGAATAAGAAATATAATTACCAGGAATCATTTTTTTATCTGCTCCATTTTTCAATTTTAACCATATATTTCCTTCCTCTAAGAAAACACCTGTTTTTTTCTTTTTTGTATTTACATTAAAAGAGGTGCCGTAAACTTCTACAGACAAATCATCTGTTAAGACCCAAAATTTTGCATTTGTAGCTACTTTTTTATCAACCTGAAAAAAAGCTTCACCAGACAACCAAACTTTTCTACTTTCATTTTTATAATAAGATAAACTAGAATTTGAGTTTAAAGTAACATCGCTACCATCTTGTAGTTTTATGGTTAGAATTTCTCCATAATTTGTTCTATGTGTAATTTTAGAATTACTATTTATAAAATAAAAACCAATAGAAATTAATAAAAGTATAGATGCAGCTGCACTAAATTGTTTTAGAAATCTTACTTTTCTTTTAGGTTTTGTTTTTTTAGCTTGAATTTTAGCCTCTAATTTACCCCATTCGAAAGCCACTTTTTCTTTGCTTACTAAAGCCTTGTCAAAAGAAATACCTAAAACAAGGTCTTTTGCTTTGTTTACCAATACGGCTTTATCAGGGTTCTTTTCAATCCAAAATTCCCAAAAATTAATGTCTGTGCCATTATTTTGTAGTGCCCAATTTTTAAAAGAAGCATCTTCTAAAAAATCGTTTATGGTATTATACTTCTTCTTAATCATTTAATAAATGTATCGAATGTATATAGATAAGGCAATTTCCCTTTTTCTATACTCTTAATTTTATGTTAAAGCTTAAATAATTTAATAATAGAAATTTCTTCTTTCAAACTATTTATTGCTTTGTGAAGTGTATTTACTACACTTTGATAATTAATACCCATTATTTCTGATATCTCTTTGGCTTTTAAACCACTATAATATTTTAAATAAATGGCTTCTTTTTGTCTTTTTGGTAATTTATTTAATAAAGTTGAAAGATTTTTATTTTTAAACCGTTGTGTTTCTTGGTTTGTCATCAACTCTTCTGCTGTAAATTGAATATCTACAAAGTTTTCATTGGAAAAGTCTGTATGTTTTACTTTTTCATTCTTTTTCATCACTTTTAATAAAAAGCGTTTGTAAGATGTAAAAAGGTAAGGTGCAATGGTTTCTAAGTCGCTTAAATTTTCTCGATGCTCATAAACGTACATAAAAAAGTCTTGTAAAGTATCTTCTGTAAGAGCCGTGTTTTTCGATATTTTTAAGCCATAACTATGTAATTCTGGGTAATAAGTTTCAAAAAGTACAGAAAATGCATTCAAGTCTCCTTCCTTTAATGATTTCCATAAAAACTTATCCGTCAGCTTTTCCATGTAAAATTTTGTGGTCTATAATTTTTATAAATGTAATAAAAAATAACAAATCATCTTTAACCTACTTTTAACAAGAATAAATTTGTTAAAATTGTAGCTTTGTTATCAATAAAAAAAATATAACACCTAATACAATATATAATGGATGTAGATGTAAGAGCTATTAACGAGAAAATCGAAAGAGAAAGTGCCTTTATAGATATTCTTACTTTAGAAATGAATAAAGTAATTGTGGGCCAAAAACAAATGATCGAAAGTTTGTTGATTGGGCTTCTTGGAAATGGACACATTTTATTAGAAGGAGTTCCTGGTTTGGCAAAAACTTTGGCAATTAATACCTTATCTAAAGCGGTACAAGCTAGTTTTAGTAGAGTACAATTTACGCCAGATTTATTACCAGCAGATGTTGTTGGAACCATGATTTATAACATGAAGGAAAATGACTTCATGATTAAAAAAGGACCCATTTTTGCGAATTTTGTATTAGCCGATGAGATTAACAGAGCGCCTGCAAAAGTGCAATCTGCTTTACTAGAAGCAATGCAAGAGCGTCAAATTACTATTGGAGATACTACTTTTAAGCTAGATGAACCTTTCTTAGTAATGGCAACTCAGAACCCAGTTGAGCAAGAAGGAACGTATCCTTTACCAGAAGCACAAGTAGATAGATTCATGCTAAAAGTGGTTATCGATTATCCGAAGTTACAAGATGAGCAAATTATTATGCGTCAGAATTTATCTGGCGGATTTGCAAAAGTAAATCCTGTAATTTCTGTAGCACAAATTATTAAAGCTAGAGAAGTTGCGAATGAAGTTTATATGGACGAGAAAATTGAAAAATATATTCTTGACATTATTTTTGCAACGCGTTATCCAGAAAAATATAACTTACCAAAATTAAAAGATTTAATTAGTTTTGGAGCTTCACCTCGTGGAAGCATCAACTTAGCAAAAGCAGCTAAATGTTATGCTTTCATTAAACGAAGAGGCTACGTTATACCAGAAGATGTTAGAGCTGTTGTTTTTGATGTTTTACGTCACAGAATAGGAATTACCTATGAAGCGGAAGCAGAAAACATAACGTCTGTAGACATTATAAACCAGATTATTAATGAAGTTGAAGTGCCATAAATAAGTTGGCAGTAAAATCAGTAGCAGTTGGCAGTTGCTTACTCATACTGAATACTAATTTAAAAATTAACAGTCTGCTTATAACTGAAAACTGCGACTGAATACTGTTTACTAAAAAGATGGATACAAAGGAAATACTTAAAAAAGTTCGGAAAATAGAAATTAAGACAAAACGCTTGTCTAATGATATTTTTGGCGGTGAATACCATTCATCTTTCAAAGGACGTGGTATGACTTTTTCTGAAGTAAGGCAATACCAGTTTGGTGATGATGTAAGAGCCATAGATTGGAATGTTACCGCGCGTTACAATGAGCCTTATATTAAAGTTTTTGAAGAAGAACGCGAATTAACAATGATGCTTTTGGTTGATGTTTCTGGTTCTGAATTATTCGGAACAGCAACACAATTTAAAAAAGATACAGTTACTGAAATTGCCGCAACATTGGCATTCTCTGCCACCCAAAACAACGATAAAGTAGGTTTAATTTTATTTTCTGATGATATCGAACTTTTTATTCCTCCTAAAAAAGGAAAAAGTCATGTTTTAAGAATCATTAGAGAGTTAATTGAGTTCAAACCAAAGAGTAAAAAAACAAATATTGCTGCCGCTTTAAAGTTTTTATCTAGTGTGATGAAAAAAAGAGCCATTGTTTTTATGTTGTCTGATTTTATGGATGATGACTACGAAAAAACATTAAAAATTGCCGCAAAAAAACACGACTTAACAGGAATTAGAATTTTTGACAAACATGATGAAGAAATTCCTAATTTAGGAATGGTGCCCATGTTAGATTCAGAAACTGGCGCTGTTCAGTTGATAAACACAGCGTCTAAATCTGTAAGAACAAGTTACAAAGCAAATGCTTTGCGCTTAACAGATTATTACACAAACATGTTTAAGAGAAGTGGCGCAGGAACTGTTAACACCAGAGTTGACGAAAATTATGTAAAGAAATTATTGGGTTATTTTAAACACAAAGGAAGATAGTTACTTTTAAAAATGAAAAAACAAATATTCTACATACTACTATTTACTGCTACTCTAAGTTTTGCACAAAAACCAATGGTAAAAGCAGAAATAGACACCACAAATATTCGAATTGGTGAACAGTTTCAATTAAAAATTTCTGTGGATGAAACAGCCAACGTAATCATTCCTAAAATAAGATTAAAGGGCTTAGAAGTAATAGATTCTACAAGGATTGATACGATTAAAAATAGTTTAATTAGAAGATATATTTTAACCGGTTTTGATAGTGGCGCATTTTACATTCCGCAACAACAAATATTTGTAAAAAATCAGGCTTTTTTAACAGATTCTCTTTTAGTAAATGTAGCTACCGTTGCTATCGATACAACGAAGGTGAAGAAATTTCCGATAAAATCAATCAAAAAAGAACCTTTTACTTTCGATGATTTTAAAATATACATTTATATCGCTTTAGCAATTTTAGCCATTATTGGTTTTTGGATTTATTGGTTTGTTATCAGAAAAAGAAAAGAAGAAGAGGAAGCACCAACCTACAGAACTTTACCTCCTTATGAGGAAGCAATTTTAAGGTTGACTGAATTAGATGATAAATTATTGTGGCAAAACAATAAAGTAAAAGAATATTATTCTGAATTAACAGAAATTGTTCGTGGTTATATAGAACGTGAATTAAAAGTACCTGCATTAGAAAACACAACAGATGAAGTTTTAGAAATGATAAAAGATTTCAAAAAAACAGATACTATAGAAACTTCAAAAGAAACCATCGATAAATTAAAAGATTTATTGCGTGAAGCAGATTTGGTAAAGTTTGCAAAATCAAAACCATTGGCGTTAGAAATTGAAGACGATAGAAAAGATGCAGAATTTATTATAGGCAATTTAAAGCCTAAACCAATAATAGAAAAAGAAGATGAACTGGAGTAATTTCGAATTTTATAACCCTGAGTTTCTCTGGTTGCTACTATTAATACCATTATTAGCAATCTGGCATTTTTTTATGCGAAAGAAAGATACAGCTGTTTTAACCATGCCAAGTATAAAAGGTTTTAAAGTAGAAGCTTCTATTTTATCTAAATTAAAACCAATATTATATCTATTAAGATTGTTGGCTTTGGCAGCAATTATAGTTGCTTTAGCAAGACCAAGAAATGTCTCTGTAAGTAAAAAGACAAAAACAAATAAAGGAATTGATATTGTTATGGCAATTGATGTTTCTGCAAGTATGTTGGCTAGAGATCTAAAACCAAATAGACTAGAAGCGCTTAAAAAAGTGGCTGTAAATTTTGTTGATAGAAGACCAAATGACAGAATTGGTATTGTAGTTTATGCAGGTGAGAGTTTTACACAAACGCCTATTACAAGTGATAAAAGCATTATAAAAAGAACAATTTCTGAATTGAAATGGGGACAATTAGAAGGCGGAACTGCGATAGGAATGGGTTTAGGTTCTGGTGTAAATCGACTAAAAGATAGCAAAGCAAAAAGTAAAGTTATTATTTTATTGACGGATGGTGTAAATAATTCTGGAAATATCGACCCAAAAACTGCTACAGACTTGGCAAAAGAATTAAATATTAAAGTGTATACTATAGGAATTGGAACCAACGGAATGGCAGATTTTCCTTGGAGTAGAGACCCTAGAACAGGTAAATTAAACTTTAGGAAGCAACAAGTAGAAATAGACGAAAAACTATTGCAAGAAATTGCATTTGAAACAGAAGGAAAATATTTTAGAGCAACCGATAATGAGTCTTTAAAAGAGATTTATGATGAAATTGACAAACTAGAAAAAACAAAAATAGAAGAGTTTAAATATTATAATTATCAAGAAAAATTTAGAGTTTTTGTCTTTTTAGGACTAGGATTCTTGTTGTTAGAATTTATCTTGAGAAATACTTTATTCAAATCATTTATTTAAATAAAGTGTAAATATTGAGAAGTTTAAAAACATCTCGATACAATTAAATAATTACACGATTACACACGAATAGAAAATGTATAAAATAGAAGAACCAATTTATTTTTCCTTGCTAATAATCATTCCAATAATGATTGTTATTTTCTTGTTGGTTTTATGGTGGAAAAAAAGAACGCAACGTAAATTTTCTGATGTCTCTTTATTAAAGAAATTAGCACCAAATTCTTCTACTTTTAAAGGAAGTTTAAAGCTAATATTTTTACTTTTAGGGGTTGCCTTTTTAATAATTTCTTTGACGAATCCTAAAATGGGAACCAAATTAAAAACAGTAAAAAGAGAAGGTGTAGATATCGTTTTTGCTTTAGATATTTCTAAAAGTATGTTGGCAGAAGATATTGCGCCTAATCGATTAGAAAAAGCAAAACAAATTATATCTAAAATTATAGACAAACTAGGTTCCGACAGAGTTGGTATTATTGTTTATGCAGGTAACTCGTATCCATTACTACCAATAACAACAGATCATGGAGCTGCTAATATGTTCTTACAAAATGCAAATCCAGATATGGTTTCTAGCCAAGGAACAGATATTAATGGAGCCTTGGAATTGGCAAAAACATATTATAATAATGATGAACAAACAAATCGTTTTTTAATTATTATTTCTGATGGTGAAGATCATCAAGAAGACACAAAACAAGTTGCACAGAATCTTGCAAACGAAGGTGTAAAAATTTACACGGTTGGTGTTGGTACAGAAAAAGGTGGCCCAATTCCTATGCGTTTAAACGGTTCTATGATTGGTTACAAAAAAGATAGAAAAGGAGAAACTGTCATCACAAAATTAAAACCAGATATTTTGCAAGGAATTGCAGATGCTGCCGACGGAAAGTATATTAATGGAAACGTAACTGACACTCCTGTAAACGAAATAGCAGAAATTATTGCAAATGCAGAAAAAAGCGAATTTGAAACGAAACAATTTTCAGATTATAAAGATCAGTTTCAGTGGTTTTTGGCACTAGGTTTGCTATTCTTAGTAATAGATATTTTCTTGTTTGATAAGAAAACAAGATGGTTAAGAAAAGTTGATTTATTTAACGAAGAGAAAACAAAAAAATAAAATGAAAAAATTGAAGTATATACTTGTCATTTTCTTACTGCTGTTTTCCTCAAAAGAAATAACAGCACAGAAAGACACCATAGCACAGCAAAGAACTGCTAGAAAGATGCTACGTCAAGGAAATGAGTTATATCAAAAAAAGCAATTTACAGATGCTTCTGTTTCCTATCAAAAAGCATTAGGAAGCAATTCTAATTATGACAAAGCAACTTATAACTTAGGAAATGCTTTCTATCAAAATAAAAACTTTAAAGAGGCAATTCCACAATATGAATTAACAGCAAAAACAGCAACAAACAAGTTAACAAAGGCAGAAGCATATCATAACATAGGAAACGCAATGATGGAGTCTAAGAACTATCAAGGTGCTGTAGATGGGTATAAAAATGCGTTAAGAAACAATCCTACTGACGATGAAACTCGCTATAATTTAGCCGTAGCTCAAAAATTATTGGACAAAGAAAAACAAGATAAAAAAGACAACAAAGACAACAAAGACAAGGATAAAGATAAAGATAAGGACAAAAAAGATAAAGATAAGAAAGACAAAGACGACAAGAATAAAAATAAGGACGAAGACAATAAAGACCAAAAGGACAAGGACAAAAAAGACGAAGACAAAGACGGTAAAGGCGACAAGGATAAAGACAAGAAGCAAGATCCTAAAAAAGATGACAAGAAGGAGCAAGAAAAGCCTAAACCACAACAGGGAAAAATGACACCTCAGCAAGTAAAGCAACTATTAGAAAGCTTGAATAATGAGGAGAAAAAGACCCAAAAGAAAATGAATGCTAAAAAAGCAAAGGGTAAAAAAGTAAAACAAGAAAAAGATTGGTAGATTTACCATTTTAGAAAAAGTTGATGAAGTTGAAATTTTACATATCTCTATTTATTTGTTTGCTAAGTGTTTCTTTAGTTGCACAAGAAGCAACTCTAAAAACAAAAGTTAGTAAAAACAAATTGGGTGTAAACCAGCGTTTACGAGTAGAGTTTTCTATCGATAAACAAGGAGGAGATAACTTTTCGCCTCCAAATTTTAATAACTTTAAAGTTGTTGGCGGGCCAAGTCAGTCGGTTAGCCAATCTTGGGTTAACGGGAAAGTAAGTTTTTCACAATCTTATACCTACATTATTCAACCAAAAAGAAAAGGAGAACTTTCTATTGGAAGAGCCTCCATAAAAATTGGAGGAAGACTCATACAATCTGAACCTGTAAAGATCATCGTTTTAGATGCCGTAGATATTCCTAAAAACCCAAATGACCCTAATTATATTGCACAACAAAATATCCATTTAGTTGCAGAAATTTCTAAATCTAGACCTTATGTTGGCGAAGGAATTTATGTAGAATACAGATTGTATGTAAGCGAGAATGTAAGTGTTTATGATACAAGTGTTACAGAGCCTCCGAAATATAACGGTTTTTGGAATCAAGCTATTAAAATAAATGGGTTCCCTGTTAAAATGGGGAAATATAATGGTGAAAATTACAGGTATATCGTACTTCAGAAAGCTCTTTTAATTCCTACAAAAACAGGAAAACTTTCTATAGATCCAATGAAAATGGATATTGTAATTGGCGTTCCTTCTGGAAGATCAGATTTTTTCGGAAATGCAATCACAAGAAATGTTAGAAGAGAATTTGCATCCGCTAAAAAAATAATTAGTCCTTTAAGCCTTCCTTTAGCAGGAAAACCAGCAAACTTTACGGGTGCTGTAGGTGATTTTAATTTTGATGTTTCGCTAAGCAAAGATATTTTAAAAGCAAATGAAACAAGCCAAGTAAAAGTTGCGGTTTCTGGAAACGGAAATTTAAAACTTTTTGAATTGCCAACTGTAGAAACACCTGCAGAATTAGAAATGTATCAACCAGAAAGAAAAGAAAACGTTCGTATAAGCGCAAGTGGTGTTACTGGCACTGTAACAGATACATATACTGTTGTGCCACAATATAAGGGGAAGTATAAAATACCAAGTGTCTCATTTTCTTACTTTAACCCGAATGAAAAAAAATACAAAACAATTGCTACAGAAGATTTCTTTGTAGATGTGCAAGAAGGTAAAGAATTGGTAACTGTAGATACAACTTCCGTTAGAAAAAAAGAAGTCGTTTCAACTGGCAAAAACTTTAGATATATTGCTACAAAAACAAATTTTGTAACCACAAAAAAATCAAACTTCTTTAAATCTAATCTGTTTTATATTTTACTTTTATTGCCATTAGTTGCAATTCCTATCGGAATATTTGTCGCAAAAAGAAATGAAGAAAGAAGCAATGATGTTCTTGGTAATAAAACTAGAAAAGCAGAAAGATTAGCAAAGAAATATCTTTCTAAAGCTCAAAGACAATTGGGTAAAAAAGAAGCTTTTTATGAAGCTTTAGAGCGCGCTTTACATAATTATTTAAAAGCGAAATTAGGAATAGAGACGGCGGACATCAGTAAAGAAAGAATTACTGAGATACTAGAAGATAAAAAAATTAAAACAACAACAATTAATCAATTTATTGAAGTTTTAAAAAGTTCTGATTTCGCACGTTACACACCTTATACAGCCACTCAAATGAAAGAAGAATTTGAGAGAGCTAAAGAAGTTATTGTTCAATTAGACAAACAATTATAAGATGATGAAAAAGATTTTATTTTTATTATTGATGATTGCCTACTCGGTAACGGCTCAGAATGCAGATAGTTTATTTACCTCTGCAAACGAATTGTACAAAAATGGTGCGTTTGAAAAAGCGATTGAAAAATATAAAGAAATTGAAGCTCAAGATGCCGTTTCAGCTGAATTGTATTTAAATTTAGGGAACTCTTATTACAAGCTAAACAAAGTTGGACCAACAATATTCTATTACGAAAAAGCTTTAAAACTAAACCCTTTAAATACCGATGTTAAAAACAACTTGATATTTGCAAAACGTTTGGCTCTAGATAATATAGAGGAAGTACCAAAAACTATTTTTCAAAGGTTTAATAAAAACTATATTCAAAAATTTTCTTATAACACATGGGCAATAATAGCTGTAATGTTTTCATTTATAGCATCAATTTTATTTTTACTTTTTCACTTTTCACATACATCTATTAAAAAAAGAATCTATTTTACAACAAGTAGTATCTGTTTTATTCTTTTATTTTTCACCCTTTTTATTACTTATAATCAGTATAATCAATCAAAAAAGAACAAAGAAGCTATCGTTTTTGCTACAAAAACAGAGGTTAGAAATGCACCAACTTTAAATGCTGAAGAAGTTTTCACATTACATGAAGGTGCAAAAGTTATAGTTTTAGATGTTGTAGATAATTGGAAAAAGATTAAATTAGCGGATGGAAAATTAGGTTGGATAATCGCCGAAGAAATTAAAGAATTATAATTAATAATGCATAGAATAGCTATTATCTTAACTTTTATTTTTACACTTTTTATTGTGACTCCCACAATACTTTCTGTTGTACAAGAAAGTTTCGATATTTCTATTCTTCTTAAGGTAAGTGAAGAAGAAAATAATCAAAAAGAAGTTTCTAAAAGTTTTGATGTAAAGTTTTCTGAAACTAAAACATGCTTATCCCTTTTTAACTCTCTAGATAAAAAGGACTTACTCGACTACTATTTAAAACATTACACAGACATTTCTCAGGAAAATACTTCTCCTCCACCAGAATTAGTGTAAAATATTTTTAGAAATATCAAATTTTAACTTTAACTTTAAACCTATCGTTTACAGAGCGATAGGTTAAATTATTTATTTATGAAAAAATTATTTTCAAACATAAAAGGTGACGCTTTTGGTGGTATTACTGCAGGTATTGTTGCACTACCCCTAGCTTTAGCCTTTGGTGTTTCTTCTGGCTTAGGGCCGAGTGCTGGTTTATATGGTGCAATTTTTATTAGTTTCTTTGCCGCTCTTTTTGGCGGAACAAATACACAAATTTCAGGGCCAACTGCTCCAATGACTGCTGTAAGTATGGTAGTTATAGCTGGTATTGTTGCTGCAAATGATGGCGATATTACGAAAGCTTTGCCTGCTATTTTAACTGTTTTTCTTTTAGCAGGATTGTTTCAAATTATACTAGGTGTTATTGGTCTAGGAAAGTACATTCGGTACATCCCCTACCCTGTTGTTTCTGGTTTTATGACTGCAATCGGTCTAATAATTTTACTTACTCAAGTATTACCTTCAGTTGGCTATTATCCAAAAGAAGATGTACAATTTGTAAACACATTTAAAACACAAGCTCAAGAAGTAATTTTAGAAAACATTTTAAAAGAAGAGGCTGGTGAAGGTATTTTAGTTTTAGAGGATTTTGAAGAAACAAATAGAAGAGGCCAGTTAATTACAGCTGAAGATATTTTAAAAGAATCACAAACACTAGCTGCAAAAGAGACTTCTGGTGCTTTAGGTGCTATAAAAGCTTTTCCTAAAGCAATACAAAACATTAACTGGTTAGAGTTCTTACTAGCACTAGGTACAATAATTATAATCTATGGGTTTAAACGGATTACCACCAAAGTACCAAGTACGCTTGTAGCATTAATTGTAATGTCTGGAGTTGCTGTTGGCTTTGGTTTAGACTATAGAACTATACAAGAGATACCAAGTGGAATTCCGATTCCGAAATGGGAAATATTTACAGGTTTTAGTCTCTCTAGCATTACACCATATATTTTTACTGCTTTAACATTAGCACTGTTAGGTGCAATAGATTCGCTACTAACAAGTGTTGTAGCAGATAATATGACCAAAACAAAACACAAGCCAAACAAAGAATTAGTTGGTCAAGGAATAGGAAACAGTATCGCAGCATTATTCGGTGGTCTTCCTGGAGCAGGTGCAACTATTAGAACTGTAGTAAATATTAATGCTGGTGGAAAAACAAAACTTTCTGGAATGATTGCAGGAATTATGTTACTGGTAATAATGTTAGGTTTAGGACCGATTGCTTCAAAAATTCCAGCCGGAGTTTTAGCAGGTATTTTAATTACAGTTGGTATTGGTGTAATGGATTATAAAGGATTGAAAGCAATACCTTATTTGCCAAAAGACATTAAGATAGGACCGATTAAATTAAGTTCTGAGGTTTTAATTATGATTATTGTTTTATTACTATCAACCTTTTGGAACTTAGTGTACGCAGTAGGTATTGGATTGGTAATTGCTTCTTTAATGTTTATGAAAAAAATTGGCGATTTAACTGCAGAAAGGTCTGATGTAAAATCATTAAAAGAAGAAGCATGGGAAGATGAAATAAATTTTCCAACAAACTTAAAAGAAGAAGTATTTATTAAACACGTTAAAGGTCCTTTATTTTTTGGTTCTACAAGTGAGTTTCAAGCGCTTTCGCAACAAATTCCAGAATCTGCAAAAACCGTAATTATGCGTTTAGGTAGAATGCAATATATGGATCAGTCTGGTTTATATGCCATGGAAGACATGCTTTTAGATTTAAAGAAAAAAAATATTGAAGTGCTTTTTGTAAACTTATTGCAACAACCAAGGTATATGATGGAAAGAATTGATATCATTCCAGATTTTATACCTAAAGAACACATTTTTAAAAGTTTTAAAACTTGTGTACAATGGATAAAACAAAATGTAAAAGACGAATTTAAAAACTAAAAAATATGCCACATAGAAATAAAGCAATAACAAAAGATGTTCAAGATAAGCTAACACCATTAATAGTGTTACAAGATTTTATTGAAGGAAATTCTCGTTTTATTAGAGACGAAGTTCATACTATAGACCATAAAGCATTAATTACACAAACTACAGATGCTCAACACCCAAAAGCTATTGTACTTTCATGCATCGATTCTAGAGTTCCTGTAGAATTAATTTTTGATCAAACTATTGGTGATATTTTTGTTGCTAGAGTTGCTGGAAATTTCGAAAACACAGATATCTTAGGAAGCATGGAGTATTCTTGTAAGGTTGCAGGAAGTAAGTTGGTTTTTGTTTTAGGTCATGAAAGCTGTGGCGCTATTAAAGCTGCTTGCGATCATGTAGAATTAGGAAATATTACATCGATGTTAGGTAATATTCAGCCAGCAGTTAAAAAATCTGAAGAGGAGGTTAAAGGAAAACATAATTCTTCTAATACAGATTTTGTAAATAAAACCATTGAAAACAACGTAAAATTAACCATTCAAAGAATTAGAGAGAAAAGTCCTATTTTAAATGAAATGGAAAAAAGCGGAGAAATTAAAATTGTTGGTGGTGTTTATCATATTAGTAGCGGAAAAGTAATGATGCTCTAATTTATTATAAAACTAAAAAAACCGAGATGAGAATCTCGGTTTTTTTTTATCATTTACTTACTTTTGTCATTTTCCATTCCCAAGATCTTCCTCCTAGAGTTGCTGTATAATACACTTTTTTGCCTTTTATCCTATCTACCTTAATATTCATTGTAGTACCAGATTTAAAGGGGAAGCTAGGTAAAGTAGATTCTTGTATAATTAAATTGTACTCACAATCTGTAAGCCATTCAATATCAGATTTTATGTAATATCTTTTATTTTCATGGTATTCGATATATTCTTCATCACCAAAAATAATCAATACATCTTTACTTCCAACTTTATATTTAAATGAATTATTTTTTAAATATGAACAATCTTTTACTGTAAAAGAACATAATATTCCCAGGCCTACGAGTGCTATTAAAAGATATAATTTTTTCACAATTCAGTTTTACAATAATTTACAATAAAAAATTTGTTCTTCATACATTTAAAATAGGGGGTTTTCCTCTTCTTCACTTTTAATGATCGAAGGAAAAATTGTAGGAGCAATTTTCTTTACATGCTCATACAATAAAGATTTATCTAACGTTTCCTTTTTTATAAACGGAATTGTATCATTCATTCTTCCGAAGAAAATAAAAACAACACTTAAAATTAGCCCAATTTTTAAAGCACCAAAAACACCACCTAGTATTTTATTTATGATACCTAGAGAGGCAAAATCTGCTAATCTGGTAAGCATCTTTCCTAGCAATGCTATAATAATAACAATTACAATAAAAGTTACTGCAAATGCTGCTAAAGAAATGTATTCTTTACTCCAAGAGACCTGTTTTATTAAAAAATCTCCAATAAAATAAGAGAAATGTATCGCTCCATATACGCCTCCTATTAACGCAATTAATGAGGCTACTTCAACAAAAAGCCCTTTCATTATTCCTCTAACAAAGCCAAATAATAATAGTGCTACAATAATTACATCAAAAATATTCATTAAAATAATTTTTTCAAACGTACATCTTTTTTTTAATATTTAAAAATGTGCATTGTATCTTTGTAAACTTAAAATCGAATGCAATGCAGAAAGTGATTAACTTAAAAGAGAAGTGGGATTTATTAGTTACAAAACTAGCAGATCAATTTGCGGATGGAGATGAGTTAAATATGGATGGAATTATCTATTTAATCGGTGTTCAAGAATTAGGAAAAGGAAATACTCCTTTTAAGAAAGATGAAAAAGTAAATTTAATGCATATAGCTATTTGCAAATTGTTAGAGCCATATGGTTATTATGAATTTGATTATTATGATGATGATAGCTGGCCGCATTATAAAATAATTACTGAATTACCTAACTTAAAACCAGGAGAACAAACCGTTTTAATGAAGGAAGCAATTATTAATTATTTTGATGTTTTAAAATATTTTGAAGATTAAGTAACACTCATTTTTCTAATTAATATTGAAAAAAAATTCGGAAAAAATCGCTTTACATAGACGCCCAGTTTTTCTTTTGTGCCGGCAATATAAACTTCTTCTTTTCTCTTTTCAATAGCTTTTAACATTTGTTTTGCACAACTTTCTGGCAACATTCCGTTATTCGTTGCTTTGTCCATTTTTCCTTGCGGACTGCCATTACCTGTTAAAGCATTTTTTGAAACATTAGTATTTATAAAACCCGGACAAATTAAAGTCACTGCAATGTTATTTTTATAATTTTCTGCACGTAAACTATCGAAAAAACCATGCAAAGCGTGTTTACTTGCAGCATAACTAGAACGTAAAGGAGTGCCTATTTTACCAACAATACTTGTGGTTACAGCAAACTGACCTGCTTTATTTTGAATAAAATGTGGTAAAATAGTTTTCGTTAACGCAACAGTTCCTAGATAATTAATATCCATAATTCGTTTATCTACTTCTATCTGAGTGTTTTCAACTAAAGAGCGCTGACTAATACCACCATTATTTATTAAAATATCAATTCTACCAAAAGTCTTAATTGCTGCTGCTGTTTTTTCTTTAAAATTCGAATAATTTTCTAGATCTAACGGAATAATTTTAATGTCCTTCGAATTTTCACATTCCATTTTAACCAGCTCTAAAGATGCTGTATTCCTAGAAGATAAAATAATTTTGGCATTTTGCTTAGAAAGCTCAATAGCCAAAGCTTTTCCAATTCCAGAAGAAGCACCAGTTACCCAAATTACTTTATTAGAAAAATACATATTACATTTTTTTTGTGAGTTACAATATACCTATTTTGATGAAGAAATAGTATTTTTGGTACACTTCTTGAAAATAGTTTTTCTAGAATTAAAATCAACATAAAAAATGAAAAAGATAGTCGCTCTTTTATTATTAATAACATCATTTGCGCAAGCACAATTTTCTGTAAACGGAACATTAACCAATAATTTAGAAACAGATTGGGTTATTTTATATCGAATTGAAGGTTCTAGACAGAAATTTGTTCAAAATACAACCATTAAAAAAGACACTGTTTCAATTGATGACGAAAAACAAGTAATTGGTACCTTTCAGTTTCAATTACCTATAGACACAAAAGTGGGTTCTTACAGAATTAGTTACAGAACAAGCGGCGCAAGTTTTGTAGATTTTATATTTAATAAAGAAAATGTGAGTTTTGCATTTCACCCAGATTACCCTGAGCAAACTACGTTGTTTTCTGAATCTGAAGAAAATATAGTTTATAAAGAATACTTGAATGAAATTTTTAAGCAACAACAAAAATTAGATTCGTTACAAATTACTGCTATTAGAAACCCCGAAGTAGATTTAAACACGAACTATAAAAATACGTTAACAAAAATAAATACCATTCATCAGAAATATATAGCAAGTACAAATAAAATGTATGTGCAACCTTTTATTGAAGCTAGTTTAAGAGCAAATCCACCTGAAATAAAAACCACCGCAAAAGAATACATGTCTAATATGACTGGTTCCTTTTTTAATAATATGGATTTTTCTGATGAAACCCTTATAAATTCAGCTTTTTTAGTAGATAGAATTACAGATTTTGTATTTTATATTAACTATTCAGATAATATAGAGACCCAACAAAAACTTTATAAAAGTTCTATTGAAACCTCAGTTTCAAAAATTGAAAATCTGGTTTTTAAGAAAAATGTAATTGAGTTTTTAATTGGACAATTCGAAGAAACCAAAAACTTAGGAATGATAGATTTTCTATTTGAAAACTATTACGATAAACTACCAAAATCTTTACAAAGTGATACTTTTAAAAGTGAAAAACTAACTTTATTAGCTACAGAGATTGGAAGAATTGCACCCGATTTTTCTTGGAAAGAAAATGGAAAAAACCTGCAACTATCTACGTTAAGAGATGCTAAAAATTATGTGTTGGTTTTCTGGAGTACCAGTTGTTCTCATTGTTTGCAAGAAATACCTCAATTACATACATTTCTAAAAAATAAAAAGGATGTTAAGGTAGTTGCATTTTCTTTAGAAAGAAGTGATTTTGATTGGAACAATCTGAAAGTTACACTACCAAACTGGCATCATGTTTTAGGTTTGAAAAAATGGGAGAATAAAACAGCAAGAACATATAACATAAATGCTACACCAACTTATTTTGTTTTAGATGCTAACAAGAAAATTATTGCAAAACCACAAACTTTAGAAGATTTAAAAACGTTTGTAGAAGAACTGTAAGCTAAATATTCATCTTTTTTATTATAATTTTAAACCTACTAAAAATAAAGGAAAGCATCTTCTAAGTGCTCTATTTTAGTTTTATTATTTTGGTGAATAATGGCAATAATATCGAACCTTACTTCTACATCTAAATCTTTTTCAACCACATAATAATCGATGGCAGAAAGTAATAGTTTTATTTTCTTCGGATTTACAAAGTCTTGTGGATTTCCAAAATAATCGGTAGAACGTGTTTTAACTTCCACAACTGCTAGAATTTCTCCTTTCTGAGCAATAATATCTACTTCCGCTTTTAAATAACGGTAGTTTTTCTCTAGAATTTTATAGTCGTTTTTAAGTAAAAAATCGATTGCTATTTTTTCTCCTTTCTCACCAAGCTCATTATGTTCTGCCATAATTTTAGTTTACATTTTTCAGCACGTAAGAATCTAAAAAATAATATGCAATTACCAATATTTTAATTTATAAAATTATTGCTTCCTTTTATAAAATAATTTAAATTTTTACTTGTCAAAAATCACAGAAGACCTCTCATTAGAAACTTCTAATTGAATATTTCTTCCAAAAATTATTGCTCTATTATCTTCTTTATGTCCTGCTGGGAAATTGAATAAAACAGGAAAATCATACCCTTTTACAACATCTAAAACAAGCTGTTCAATTGAACTGCCCCATTTTGTAGAGTTTAATTTAATTTTAGAAATATCGCCAATAATTAATCCTACACAATTATCAAAATAACCTGCTCTTTTTAAACTTTGCAACATTCTATCGATACTATATTTATATTCACCAATTTCTTCAATAAAAATTATCTTATCATTGGTATCAGTTTGACTTCTAGAACCCAGCATAGACGATAATAATGCTAAATTCCCACCAACAAGCTGTCCTTCAGTAATCCCTTTTTTATTATATTTAGAAGAAGGAATGGTATATTTTAATTGATCTCCAAAAATGGCTTTCTTAAAAGTAGCCAATGTTTCTACAATTAATTCTGGTTTGTCATCTATACTTGTACCCATCATTGCATGTATTGTTTCTACACCTAAATTATGAATGTGGCTGTGAAATGCGGTAACATCAGAATAACCAATAATCCATTTTGGCTGTTCTAAAAATGCCGAATAATCTAATAAATCTAAAACCCGAACAGAACCATAGCCACCACGACCAGACCAAATTGCTTTTATATTAGGGTTGTCTAATGCTTTTTGAAAATCTTCTGCTCTTTCGGCGTCAGTACCAGAAAAATGACTGTTCTGATTAAAAATATGTTTTCCTAAAACCACTTTTAACCCCCAACTTTCTACAAGTTCTTTTGCTCGATAGATCGTTTCTCTTCTATTTTTTAAAATTCCTGCAGGCGCAACAATTGCAATCGTGTCTCCTTTCTTTAAATAAGGTGGCGTTAATAGTTTATCTGTTTCTTCTTGTGCGTTTATTGATGAGAAAATCATCAATAATAATAAAAATGTTATGTTATTTTTCATCTGTATATATTTTGTGCCAACCTAAACCAAAAGTTAATCCTAAACCAACATAAGACCTTTTAGCTATATTTGCGTATAATTTAAAACCTATAGACCTTCCAAAACTGGTTGGTTTTCCAACGGGAATTAATCCATAAAAAACTTTAAATCTTTTCTTTTTAGACTTGAACCAATTGACTCCTATTTCTAACGGAAAACCAATAAAAGAATCTCTTATATTAACCTCTCCATTCACATCTTCATTTGTATTGTAGGAAATTCCTCCAGAAAAATGGTATGCTACTCCGTCTTCAATATATCTTTTACCATAAAGTGCGGCATATTCACTTGTGGTATTACTTTTAGTTGTAACAGGAAAAATGTAAATCCATTCAATTTTATCAATACTTGTAGTTTGCGAAGTTCTAAAAGTGAATAAGTTATTTTTTGATTGATAATTAATATTTAGACCAATTGTTCCTGCACTTTTACCTGTATTGCTATAACCGAAAAACATATCTCCAAATATAATTGAATTCTCTTTTACTTTCAAAGAGTCTTGTTTCTCTTGTGCACTTATTGATGAGAAAGTTATCAATAAAAATGTGGCAAATAGTATAATATTCTTCAAAATAGGTCTTGTTTTTTGCTTCTAATCGTCTAATAATCTTGTAATGGTAAATGTATCGATTTTGATTGACTTTTAAAACTCGGTTTTTTGTACTTTTGCACTTCAAAAATCAGTCCAAAATTAATACATAGAACACATGAGTGCTCCAAAAAGATATACAATTACAGCAGCTTTACCTTATACAAATGGTCCAATTCATATTGGGCATTTAGCAGGTGTTTACGTTCCCGCAGATATTTATGCACGTTATTTACGTTTAACTGGTAATGATGTTGCCTATATCTCTGGTTCTGATGAACATGGTGCTGCCATACCAATGAGAGCAAAAAAAGAAGGGGTTTCTCCACAAGTTATTATTGATAAATACCACGGAATCATTAAAAAATCTTTTGAAGACTTCGGAATTTCTTTTGATAATTATTCGAGAACGTCTTCTAAAATTCACCATGAAACAGCATCAGAATTTTTTACAAAAATGTACAATGATGGCGAATTTATTGAAGAAGTATCTGCACAATTGTATGACGCAGAAGCAAATCAGTTTTTAGCAGACAGGTTTGTGGTAGGAACTTGCCCTAAATGTGGTTTCGAAGAAAGTTATGGAGATCAATGTGAAAACTGTGGAACTTCTCATAATGCAACAGATTTAATCAACCCTAAATCTGCAATTACAGGAAACGTACCCACCGTAAAAGAAACAAAACACTGGTTTTTACCTTTAGATAAACACGAAGATTTTTTACGTGAGTGGATTCTAAAAGGTCATAAAAAAGATTGGAAGCCTAATGTTTACGGACAAGTAAAAAGTTGGATAGAAGACGGATTAAGACCAAGAGCAGTAACTAGAGATTTAGATTGGGGAATTCCGGTTCCTTTAAAAGATGGAGAAGGAAAAGTTTTATATGTTTGGTTCGATGCGCCAATTGGCTACATTTCAGCGACCAAAGAATGGGCAGCAAGAGAAGGAAAAAATTGGGAAGATTATTGGAAAAAAGATGACACAAAATTGGTTCATTTTATAGGGAAAGACAACATTGTTTTTCACTGTATTATTTTTCCAGCGATGTTAAAAGCACATGGAGACTATATTTTACCAGACAATGTACCTGCAAATGAATTTTTAAATTTAGAAGGAAATAAATTATCGACTTCTAAAAATTGGGCAGTTTGGTTGCATGAATATTTAGAAGAATTCCCAAATCAGCAAGATGTTTTACGTTATACTTTAACGGCAAACGCACCAGAAAGTAAAGACAACGATTTTACTTGGAAAGATTTTCAGGCAAAAAACAACAACGAATTGGTTGCTATTTTTGGTAACTTTATTAATAGAGTTGTGGTTTTAACTAATAAATATTATGAAGGAATTGTGCCTTCGCCAAATGATTTCTCTGAAATAGATGAAGATGTTTTAGCTGCTGTAAAAGAGTTTCCGAATACAATTGGTAAGTCTATTGAAAGATACCGTTTTAGAGAAGCTAGTCAAGAATTAATGAACTTAGCAAGACTTGGTAACAAGTATTTAGCAGATGAAGAACCTTGGAAGGTGATAAAAGTAGATGCAGAACGTGTACAAACAATTATGTATGTTGCTATGCAAATTTCTGCAGCTTTAGCTGTAGTTTCTGAGCCTTTTTTACCTTTTACTTCAATCAAATTAAAAGGTATTTTGAATATTGATGAAACGTTGTCTTGGGAAGATGTAACAGAAAAAACTATTTTATTACCAGCAGCTAATCAAATAAACAAGGCTGAACTGTTATTTTCTAAAATTGAAGATAAAACTATTGAAACTCAAGTTGAAAAACTAGAAGCAACAAAAATTGCTAACGAACAAGAAAACAAAGTTTTAGAAACTCAAAAAGAAACCATTGAGTTTGAAGATTTCACCAAACTAGACATTAGAGTTGGTACCATCTTAGAAGCTGAAAAAGTAGCTAAAACCAAAAAACTTTTAAAATTAAAGGTAGATGTTGGTATAGATACAAGAACCATTGTTTCTGGTATTGCAGAAAGCTTTTCACCAGAAGAAATTATTGGACAGCAGGTTTCTGTTTTGGTTAATTTAGCACCAAGAAAAATACGCGGTGTAGAAAGCCAAGGAATGATTTTAATGACAGACACGCCCGATGGAAAGTTAGCCTTCGTAGCACCTACAAAAGCAGTTAAAAACGGGCAAGCAGTTAGTTAATGCTAAAAATAGCATATCACCCTATATACTAACATGAGTTACCAAAAGGTCATCGTTTTCCTATGGAAAAATATGACCTTTTATCACAGCAATTATTATACGAAGGAACTTGTGTAGAAGAATCTTTTTTCGAATCAGAAATACCCAATAGCAAACATTTCTTTACAGTTCATGATTCGGAATATTTTTTTGACTTACTAAATATTACACTTTCTCAAAAAGTAGCAAGAAAAATAGGCTTTCCTCTTTCTGAAGTTTTAATTGAACGTGAAATGATTAGTATCTACAAAAAAAGGTTTAGCAAAGAAAATACTAATTGTAGGTTTAGATGAGCACCAAGGAAACGGAACTGTAGAAATTTTTAAAAATGATGCTTCTGTTTTTACCTTTTCTATGCACGGAAAAAGTAATCTAGACATTGGGTTGGAAAACGACACAAATGATGCGCAGTATTTATATTAAAAGAAACGCTACCAAAACTCATCAACCAAGAAAAACCAGATTTTATCCATTATTTATGTGGTTTAGATGTTCTTAAAAGTGACAAATGTAGGAAAACTGGGGCTTACTATAGAAGGCAGTATAGAGCGAGACCGATTTGTTTTGTAAACATGTTTCGATTTGAAAACCCTTGTAATATATTCTATGGGAGGCGGTCACTCCCCAAATATAAATAGAGTTATTACTGCACTGCCAATACGTTTAGATTAACACAAGAAACCTACCTTTTAACCACAAAAACGATTCATTCACCTTTTAAATAAACCGTTTCAACTTATTATTACTTTTTAGAAGCTTTTCTTAACCTATTTTTGTAGTGTTCAAAGACGTCCTCTAAAAAAATTTTTGAATGAAAAAAACAGAAGATTCAAACCCCTAAAATCTTTGTTTAAAATTTATAACCACCTATATTATTTAGGTGGTTTTTTACATATTATTTATAAAAAACTTCTGTTCATTAAAAAAGGCAGCTCTTCTTTTTTTATTTATCATAGATATTAAAAAAGATCAAATGAACTATTTTTAATCTCAATAGCGTCAATTTATCATTGTTTTTAATCGTTACTTTGTAATATTAAAAAAACCTATTTTATGAAAAAATTAATTATGTTAATGTTTGTAGCTACCTTGTTTTCTTGCGGTGCTTCAAAAAATGTGAGAACTAAAGAAAAAACAATTAAAGGGAATTGGGTTTTAAACAAAATTACCTATAGCAAAACAGGAGACTATAATGTAACAATGTTTAATGACACTACAAAAGAGTGCTTAGAAGGTAGTAATTGGAAATTTGTACCAAACAATAATTCTGGTGTATATACTGTAAACGGAATAAATTGTGAGGCTGGTGAAAGAGATTTTATTTTTGTTATTCAAGAAATAGATGAAATTTCTGGTTATTATGATTTTTTATTGAAACCCAAAAACAGCGAAAGTAACATCGGATTTAGAGTGGAATTATCTAACCTATCTGAATCTACCATGAAATGGAAACAAAATTTAACCGTAAACGGAACTCCATTTATTATTAATATGGACTTTATAAAACAATAATTATTATGAAAAGAGTATTTAAAAAAGTATCCGTTTTTGCAATAGCATTAACGTTAGCAGTAAGTTTTACTAGCTGTGAAGCAACAAAAAACGCAAATAATAAACAAAAAGGTGCTGCAATTGGTACAACTGCAGGTGCATTACTTGGTGCTATAATTGGAAACAATGTTGGTAGCGGAAAAAACAGCAAATTAGGCGCTTTAATTGGTGGTGTAGTTGGTGGTGGCGCTGGTGTTTTAATTGGTAAAAAGATGGACGACCAAGCCAAGAAAATTGAAACTGAAATTCCTGGAGCAAAAGTAGAAAGAGTAGACAATGGTATTGTAGTAACTTTTGATGAAAATAGTGGTGTTTATTTTGATACAAACAAAGCAAATATTAACAGTAAATCTCAAGTAACATTAAATAAACTTTCTAGTGTTTTTGCAGAATTTCCAGATACTAATATCTTAGTTGTTGGGCACACAGATAGTTCTGGTAGAGATGAATATAACATGACTTTGTCTGAAAAAAGAGCAACTTCTGTTACAGATTACTTAGTAAACAAAGGTTTACAAAGTACAAGGTTTACAACACATTGGTATGGTGAAACACAGCCAAAATATGATAATTCTACTGCAGAAGGAAGAACGAAAAACAGAAGAGTAAATGTTGCTATTGTACCAAATGATAAAATGGTAGAGCAAGCAAAACAAGAAGTTGGGCAGTAATACTGTTTTAAACTACATTTTAATAAGAAAAAAGCCGCTTCTAGCGGCTTTTTTCTGTTTCAATAATTCTGTTTAGGGTTAACATCTGCTATTATAAGTTAATATAATAGACTACTCAACTTTAAGTCATTTTATAACTAAAGCATTTATTAATAGAAATTATTGCCAAAAATATTTATTTTCTTCTTTAATTCTCCTGCTGCTGTTGTATAACCACCTTCTGTTCCATCAACAAAATGAATGTGTTTTTCTTCTCGATCTTCAATATAACAAGACATAATAGAGGCATAAGTTGCATGCATCCCGTAAATTATTGCTCTACCTAATTCCAAAGAATCTAACAGTAATTTTAACTTGTTAACATGTCTTTCGGTCCCAGAAAAAACAGTATCTATAAAACCAACTAACATAATTGTATCCGACAATTGAGGTACTTTATGTAAATAATCTTTACCACTTTTATAAACATCAGAAAAGTTCATTTTAAAGACCTTTTAGAATAAGATTAAAATTCTTAAAAAACATGTTTACTGTAATCTTATAAAGCATAAAAAATAGCTTCTACTATTTTCTCTGATACAATAAAAAGTTGCCCCATCTCCTCCAAAAAAATTAGGTATTAAGAGCGCTGTCAATTGTTTTTATTTTATTTAAGACAGTAATAATGCTTCCTGTTGTCACTAAATTTATATTATTATGAAGTCCTTTTTTTATAGCACTTGTAAAATCGACAATGTCGGTTACAATAACAAACCAGTCATTAGGCACAGCATTAAAAAAAATTCGCCTTTTAAAAGTTCTCGTAACACAGGTCATGAGAGTTTAAATTATTATAGAAACTCACATTATCTATCATAACAATTTGTTGTTTTTTTTTTGCCAATGGTTAAATTAAATATTTGTAAATATCTACTATCTTAGCAACGTAATATATCATAAATGAAAATATTTATTAAATTTGATTTTACAGCTATCTGTAACAAAATTATAGAAGAAAAACTGAGTGAACTAGAAATTAAGTATAAAATTTTAGCATTTGGTGAAATTGAGTTTTTAGAAAAAGTTACAGAAGAAAAATTAACGAGACTAAATGATACTTTAAAAGAATATGGGTCTGAAGTTATTGAAAATCAAAAAAGTATTTTAGTCCAAAAAATTAAAGATGCTATTACAGATATGGTATTTAACGAGGATGGAAAGATTAATGTGAAAAGTTCTGTTTATTTATCAGAAAAACTAGCACATAGTTATGGTTATTTATCTAATTTATTTTCTGAAGTTACTTTTACTTCTGTAGAAAATTTTATAATTCTTCAAAAAATAGAATACACCAAACAACTTATTACAAATAACGAATTAACGCTTACAGACATCGCTTTTAAATTAAATTATTCTAGTGTTGCTCATTTAAGCACACAATTTAAAAATACAACGGGTATTACACCTTCTACATTTCAAAGAATAATTACTAAAAGAAGAGCTTTAAGTAACACTAAAAATAGCTAGTAAATGCAAGAAAATGATGTTTTTATAGTTTTGGCAGATGATGATGAAGATGATAGATTGTTCTTTGAAGAAGCTTTCGAAGAATTGAAAATAAATACCAAAGTTCTAACTTTTGATGATGGTGTTCAATTGATGAACTATTTGAATAAAGTAACTAATATATTGCCAAGTATTCTTTTCTTAGATTTAAACATGCCTAAAAAGTCTGGAGTAGAATGTTTGTTAGAAATTAAAAACAACAACCGTTTTAAAGATATTGCAATTGCAATTTATTCTACTTCTGCCTCTGAAGAAGATATTGAGAATACATTTGTTATGGGAGCAAATGTCTATATAAAAAAACCAAATGATTTCAAACAATTAAAAAAAATACTGTCTAATGTAGTTACAATCAACTGGCAATATCACACGAATGGTTTAAATAAAGATAACTTTTTATTACGTCTATAGCCATGTTAAAATCAATCATAAAATCTGAGCGTATTTTAAAGATTACTTTTGGTGTGAGTCTTTTTATAATACTCTGTATGGGTGGTTTTGCTTACAAACACATACAAAAACTTATTAATTCTTTTGATCAAGTAGCGCATACGTATGAAGTAAATATAGAGCTTGAGCGAATACTTTCTTATCTTAAAGATGGTGAAACGGGTCAAAGAGGTTATCTAATTTCTAAAGATACGCTCTTTCTAAAACCTTTTTTTTCTGGTAAAGAAAATACTAGCAATAGTTTTGTTAAACTAAGAGAATTAACAAAAGAAGACATTATACAGCAAAATAATTTAAAGTATTTAAACCTTCTAATTGATAAGAATCTAACTATTTTCAATGAAACTTTTAAATACTCGAAAGAAGACCAACTAGCTTCTAAGCAGTTTAATTTGCTTTTAGTTGATGGTAAAAATACCATGGATAAAATTCGTTTTGAAATTAGCGAAATGATGGGGCATCAAAATAAATTATTGCAACAACGCAAAGTATTAAGTAATGAAAGCCTTACAAATACACCCCTATTTATCTATTCTGTTTTAATAATTGCATTATTACTTCTTTTACTAACTTATTCTAGAATTAGTAAAAACTTAAAGATTCTTAAGTTTAAGAATGAACAATTAGAAATATTTAAAGAATCTACAAATCAATCTGAAATAGTTAGTAAACATGGTAATTGGACTTGGCTTATTGATGAAGGGAAGTTTGAGTATTCAGACAATTTATATCGTTTATTAGGAGAACAACCACAATCTTTCGAAGCTACTTTAGAGAACTACATTGCTTTTGTGCACCCAGAAGATGTAGGTAAACTTAAAAAACAAGTTCAAAAAATGATGGAGAAGGAAAACCTTCCTTTCATCTATTATAGAATTGTTCAGAAAAATGGAAATATTAGACATTTTAAAGCTTATGGAAAAATTCTAATTAATGATGATGGTAAAAAAAGACTTTTAGGAACAACTGCAGATATTACAGAAGAAATAGAAAATTACAAACTACTTGAAGAAAGAAATCTAGAATTAGAACGCAACAACAAAGAGTTATCTTCTTTTAACCATGTTGCAAGTCACGATTTGCAGGAGCCTCTTCGCAAAATTCAAACATTTATATCTAGACTAGAAGATAAGGAAGCTATAAATTTATCTGAAAGAGGAAATTTATATTTAGAGAGAATAAAAATCTCATCTACTAGAATGCGTTTGTTGATTGACGATTTATTACAGTTTTCTAGAACGAACAAATCTGAAGAAGTTTTAGAGGTTACAAACATGAATATTTTACTAGAAAATGCAAAGCAAGAACTAGCAGAAATCATTTCAGAAAAAGGTGCGAAAATAACTTCTGACACCATACCTGTTATGACAGTTATTCCTTTTCAAATTCAACAATTATTTATAAATTTAATTGGAAATTCTCTTAAATACAGTAGAACAGACACAGTTCTAAAAATTGACATATCTTATTCGAAAGTGAATGCAGATGACATTACTAAATTAAAAAAACCAAAGTATAATTACTATCACAGAATAACTTTTTCAGACAATGGCATTGGTTTCAACCAAGAATATGCAGAAAATATTTTTATTCTCTTTAGTCGCTTACACAATAAAAACGAGTATTCTGGAACAGGAATAGGGTTGTCTATTTGTAAAAAGATTGTCGAAAATCATCAAGGTTATATATATGCTGAAGGTAAATTAAATATAGGCGCAATTTTTGAAGTGTTTATTCCTCTAAAATAAACTCTCCTTACAATTTACTTTTTTTTATCTTCCTTTTCTTAAAATAGTGGGAATTCTATAAGTTCTCTTATAAATTTTATAACATAAAAAACATTATGTTTAAGACCTTTACGGTATTAAATAAATAGAAATAGTATAAACATTTAGGAAAGATGTTAGCAATTTGCTCCTTCTAGGGTTTTTCTATTTTTAAGGCTATAGATAGTTTCACGATAACATAGTAATATGCTTGTGAATGTTTTCTTAACAATATCTAAAGACTTTCTGTAAGTAAATATAAAAAAGCATAATCATATATAATTAAATATAGAATGAAAACTATCTTATACTCTATAACGATACTAACAGTAATAATCTGGGCACTAGGTTACTTTGTTTTAGCTCTAGGCTCGATACTAATTCACTTACTTCTTATTCTAGCAATAATTTTAGGAATTCTTGGTTATAAAATAAAGAATAGTATTTAAATAAAGGTTTACTCTAAAAAATAATATAGTATTTCTCGAGAATACTTACAACTCCTTTTATTATTACGAAGACTAAAATTACTATAGCTATAGAAGTTTAATATAAATTATAATTCTATATGATTATAGATTCTAACTTGTATCATATTGCTTTCTGCAGAGAATATTAAGAACTAAAAAACTTATTTATTAACGTCTTTTATGCTTAAAATTTTTGTTTGATTGTAAGTAATATCAAAAACTTCACCAACATGATTTCCGGTAGCTAAATCATATTTCTTTTGCACATTAGGTTCTATACTTTCAAATTGAACAGCATTGCCTTGTAAGTCTGTGAAGAAAAAATAATTTCCTTCTGCACCATCAAAGGTTGCTATTATTTTATTCTCTTCACAGGTATGATTAAATTCTTTAAAATTAGAATCTATCATTTTAATACCTGTTACTAATGTAACTGACAAAAAAGTATAAATTAAGATTAAGTTTTTCATGACTTAGATATTTTAGTGAACTATTCTTACTTCAAAATTAAGGCCTATTTCCGATACTTGAATTATATAATTTTCTAAAAACTTTACACAATTATAAAAGCACATAAATTAAAAAACTAACTAACAGCCACTTAAATAATAAAACAGCATAAAAACAAGATCATATTAGAAATCTTGTAACAAAAAATTAAAATTCTGTAACAGGAGAATTTGAATACTTTATTTTCTTTGCAGTATCATTTTAAATGTAGAATAAATAACTTTTAAGATCAATAATTAGTAATAATCAAAAAATCCAACCGATCATGATTACTGTAAACTCTAAATTAAACGGCTTAAATATTTTTTTTAATAAATTACAAAAAGAAATTGGTGGAACGTTAAACGTTACCCCTAAAGAACAATTTCTTGAAATTGACAATAAAATAGGTACGGGAACCATACGTTCTATTAGCCTAGAAGATGATATTAGTGTATTAGAATTTAATATTACAGTAAACCAAGATCTTCAAATAGACATAGATTCTAACGCAGGTTCACATGTAAATTTTATATACTGTTCTAAAGGTAAAATTTCTCAATCGTTTCAAAATAACACAACTACAAATACCATAGAAACTTTTCAAACGAGTATTATATCTAATATCGTTTCAAAGAAAAATACGGTTACGGTATTTAAAGGTATCGAAACAAATACTACTATAATTTCTGTGAACACAGAGACTAAGAAAGGAGCAACATCCGAGATAAATAAAGCATTAAAGACAGCATTTATTTCTAATAAGAAAGAAGATTATATCTACTTAGGTTCGTACAATCTTAAAATTGCAGAAAACATTAAGCAATTAAAAGCTATTAAAAACGAAGGTGTTGTAAAGGCTTTATTAACTAAAGGAATTGTAAACCTTATTTTAGGTTTAGAGATCGAGCAACATGGTAAAGATATAAGTACTACTGAAACGCCTACTACTTCACTAACAAAAAGTGAAATGGAATTGATTAAAGATTTAACGGAGTATGTAAATAATTATCCAGATATGGATCATAAAATTAATACGCTAACTCGAAAAATAGGTCTTACTGCAGCCAAAGTACAAGAAGGCTTTAAATTAATGCATGGGTTAACTGTGTGTGAGTATATTAGATCTGTTCGTTTATACAAGTCGGAAGAATTAATTATAAATACAGATTTAAGCATTTCAGAAATTGTTTATAGTTTAGGTTTTTCTAGCCGTAGTTATTTTTCTAAAAGGTTTAGAGAAAAATACAACTGCTCACCAAGAGACTATAAGAAGAAAAGTAGATTGGCTATATCGGCATAATACTTCATTCACTAGTTGACTAATATTTAAGAGCCTCAAGATAAATAATATCTTGAGGCTCTTTCATTTGAAGAAAATGCATCCTAAAAATAATTATCCTAAAACATTACTTTTATTCAATTCTTTTATAAAAGGCTGGCTATAAATTCTTTTACCTAAAGCTGCATTAATTGCATTCGCAACAGCACCACCTGCAGGCGGTAAACCTGGTTCTCCTAAACCTGTTGGCGACAAATTATTTTCTACAAAATGAACCTCTACTTTTGGTGTTTCGTTCATTCTTATCAGTCTAAATGTATCAAAATTCTTGTATTCTGGTTTGCCATCTTTAAATGAGAAGTCCGAATACATCGCATGTCCAATTCCATCTATAACACCACCTTCAACTTGGTTTCTTGCACCAGTTGGGTTTACAACAACACCACAATCTACAGCAACTGTTACTTTTTTTATAACAGGAAAGCCATCTTTCAACTCAATGTCTGCAACCTCTGCAACATGTGTATTGTGACTATAATATGCTGAAAAACCTTGGTAAACTCCGTTTGAAGTTTTACCCCAATTGGCTTTTTCTCTCACTAATTTAATAGTGTCTTCCATTCTCTGTCCAGAATATTCTATTCTTTTATCTTTGGATCCTTTTACATTTTGCAATAAATCTAAACGTAATTGAATAGGATCTATATTTAATTCTGTAGCCAACTCATCAAAGAAACTTTGTTCTGCAAATGCTAAAAAATTGGTATACGGTGCTCTCCAAGCTCCTGTTGTAATATTACTATTATAACTACCTGTCTCCACTTTATAATTAGGTATACATCCCGCAGGAAAAAAGTTAGGAATTAAACCATACATATTGCCATTTATAGCAGCTTCTTTTAAATGGTATCCTGTTACTTTTCCGTCTTTTAAAGCAGCTTTTATTCTATATTTTACAGAAGGTTTGTAAATACCTGTGGTCATATCATCTTCTCTTGTAGAAACAACTTTTACTGGCCTTTTAATTACAGCAGCTATTTCTGCTGCTTCATAAACAAAATCGCCATACAATCTTCTACCAAAGCCACCACCCATTCTTGTCATTTCTAAATGAACCTTTTCTAAATCGCACTCTAACATTTCTGCAACAACAGAGGCTGCAAATTCTGGTGTTTGAACAGGCCCAACCAAATGAACTTTTTCTGCAGTTACATTTGCATAAAAATTCATTGGTTCCATACAATTGTGTGGTAAAAATGGTGAATGATAGGTTTTTTCAACAACTTTATCTGCCGTAGCAAAAGCTTCTTTTAAATTACCATCTTCTCTTTTTGTACTTAGGTTTTTTCCATCTAAAATGCCGGTTAAAACTGTGTCATGTGCTTCTGTTGTTTCTGCTTTAGAAGCAGTTTCCCAAACGGCAGAAAGTGCTTTCTTACCTTTTATTGCTGCCCAAGTATTTTCTGCAATTACAACAATCTTATCTGTTTCAGATAATTTAAAGGTCCAGTTTCCTTTACCAGCTGCAACGTATTTTCTCACTTTATCTCCTATGGTGATTACATCGATAACTCCGTTTACTTTTTTTGCTTCCGAAGCATTAAAGCTTTTTAATTTTTGCCCAAAAGCGGGAGGTCTTAAAACGGATGCAATTACCATTCCTTCTGCTTTATAATCTAAACCAAATAATGATGCTCCTGTGATAATTTTATCTATATCTACATTTACAATTTCTTGTCCGATAATTGTAAAATCTTTAGCATCTTTCAACTGAACACCTTCCGGGACCTCTAATAATGCGGCTTCTTTTACAACATCTCCATACCCTAATGTTTCTCCGTTTGTATTTGTAATAATACCTTTAGAAGCTTTTAAAGTTGACGCAGCAACATTCCATTTTATCGCCGCAGCATTTACCAACATCTGTTTCGCAGTTGCGCCTGTTTGTCTTAGAGCACCCCAACTAAAACGTATCGATTGGCTACCACCAGCAACTTGTCTTGTATACTTATTTGTATCTAAAATCCCTTGTGCAACTGTTACGTTTTTCCAATCTACATCTAGCTCTTCTGCAATTATCATTGGCATAGAGGTTTTTACACCTTGCCCAATTTCTGGATTTGGAGAAAAAATAGTAACATACCCTTCGTCAGAAATTTTTATAAATGCGTTAAAATCGTTAAAGTTTAAATTTGCAATATCTACGGGCATTTTTGCTTCTGGCTTACAGGCTGTTAGTAAATTAAAACCAATTAACATTCCTCCTCCTGCTAAAACAGCTGTTTTTAAAAAGTTTCTTCGACTAAAATTATCTTTATTGTGTAGTTTCATTTTTCTTAATTTTAGTGATTATTACATTTTTTCTGAAGCAACTTTCACTGCCTTCTCTATTCTATTATAAGAAGCGCATCTGCAAATATTACCATGCATTGCGTTTCGTATCTCTTCTTCAGACGGACGCTTATTTTCTGCTAAGAACGCAGAAGCTGTCATAATTTGACCTGCTTGACAATACCCACATTGTGGCACGTCAATTTCTTTCCAAGCCTCTTGTACTGGGTGTTTTCCATCTTTAGAAAGCCCTTCTATTGTTGTAATTTTTACATCATCTAAAATAGAAACTTGCATTTGGCAACTTCTTGTTGCAACCCCATCTATATGAACAGTACAAGCACCACATTGTGCAATACCACAGCCAAATTTTGTACCTACTAAGTTTAGTTCATCTCGCAAAACCCAAAGTAACGGCGTATCTTCATCTGCCGAAACAGCAACTTGTTTTCCATTAACGTTTAAAGTGTAATTTGGCATAAAAGTGGTTTTAAATTATTGAGGTAAGTTACAAAAAATCGATTATAAATATTAAAGCTACTTATTATTCTTAAAATAAGTCTACAAAGTTGTATCCGTTTACAATGAAATATAAGTGACTCTAAAATTACTGTTTCCAAAAGCCATACACCACTTAGCTTAAAGGAATGTTTTTAAAAACATACGGCTATTTATAATGAAAACATGATAGTTAGTAAAAAAAAATTAAACGCCACATTAAAATTAGGTAAGTTAAAACCTTATGGTTATCTTTATGTTTAATTATTATTTTTTGCAAGTAACATTACAATGAATACAATAAAAAGAAAATATCCACAAGGTTTTTATGAGACGCTAGTCCGTAGTTTATTTTGTGCTTCTTTTTACTTTGCAATGTATAGAAAACGTAAAATTATCTTTGTGCATTAGTCAGGCATTTCGAGTGTGCCTGAACAACTCTACTACATTATTTCTTACAGAAGGTATTCAAAAAAACATATTGAACACCTCTACTCGCATATCGAATAGTGTATTAATTTAGAGTTTACGAAGATGTTCTTTTTTACATAAACTTAAAATAACAATATCATGGCTGTATTAAGAAAAAAGCTTACAAAAGCAGAATTAAACGACAAAAAGCAAGAAAAAATTCTAAAGAAATTAGAAGATAAAAAAATGAAGAAACGCAAATCTAGAGTGTAATTCTTTGTAATAAACTTAGCAAAAAGGCTGTAAATCTAGATTTACAGCCTTTTTTATTTAATGGTACTTCACTTTTCGAATAATACGCAACGTTTCTTTATACTTTACATAAGTTGATTTTTTTGCTAAAGTTTTTATATAACTCTTCGCCATTTTAAGTTCTTCTTCAGCATCTAAAAAACCATGTAAATAGCAAATTAAATAATTTGTTGGTAAACGTAAAACCTCTTCTTGTTCTGTTAATGATAGTAATTTGTTTTGTTCTATTTTTCTAACAATCAAATTGCAATTATTGTAGATGTGCACCATAAGTTCATTGTTAAAAACCGGAGGCTGAAAAAGAAATTCTCTTACAATATCATGTTTTCCATTTTCTTTAAAATGAATAATTGTTTTCTCTAAAGGAAAGTATTCCTCTTGTTTTTCTAAACCTAGATAAATATATTCGGTAATAATAAAAGAGTTCTTATTATAGGTGATTTGCACATCATCTAAAGCAGAAAAAAAGAGCTGAACTTGCTCATTTATCAACTCTATATCAACCCTAGAGAAGTAAACTTCGCCATTAACAATCTTTTGTTCTCCTGCCCAACACAACACAAATTGCTCGTTAAAAACCTTGTATTGTGGGTTGTATGCTGGTTCGTGATTCTTAATAAAATCGAAAACACCATCTAATGTCAATTCGATATTATTGCTAGCATTCTTTTCAATGGCTGCAACTATTTCTCTATTGGTATTTTTAAGTTCAAAATTGTCTCCTAAAAAAGGCATAGAATTACTGCCTCTTCTAGAAAAAACAGTGTCTTTTCTATATTTCCAAGCATTTTTAAGTAAAGACGTAATTTTGTTATTCGGATAGATAGTAACCAAACCTATTACTTTATGACGAGGCAAACTAGGAAAACGTACATTTTCATATTCAATCTTTGGTGGATTTTTTAAATACGCATTTACCAAGTTTTGTATTTTACTGTCGTCAAAAAAATCGACTCCAAGAATCTTATTTTCTTCGTCTTCAACACCAATAATAATGTAAGAATTATTTAACGGATTAGAATTGGAAAGGGCACAAACATGTTTTAAGAACTTCGCTTTTCCATCTTTAGAATCGAAAGACAACTTTTGCTTTTTATCGTAAAAACTATTCTCATCGTTATGAGAAAGTAGGTTTTTAATTAAAAGGCGTTTGTTTATCACAAGAGCTTAATTTTTATTCATAATTGTTGCACTTGCTTGTGCTGTTGGGTATACTACTAAATCTTCAATATTTACATGATATGGTCTTGTAACTACAAAATGAATAATGTCTGCAATGTCTTCTGTTTGTAAAGCCTTGTAGCCAGCATACACATTTTTAGCTTTTTCTGAATCGCCTTTAAAACGAACTTCTGAAAATTCTGTTTCTACAGCTCCTGGATGAATTGCCGAAACACGAATATTATGCTTATTTAAATCGATTCTCATTGCCTTATTTAAGGCGTTTACGGCATGTTTAGAAGCACAGTATACATTTCCATTCAGGTAGACTTCTTTACCTGCAATGGAGCCAATATTTAAAATAAAACCATTATTTCTTGCAATCATTTGAGGAAAAATCGCTTTAGAAACATATAGCAATCCTTTTACATTGATGTCTAGCATAGCGTCCCAATCATCAATATCTCCATCTTGTATAGAAGATAATCCGTGTGCATTTCCAGCATTATTGATTAAAATATCTATTCTCTTAAAATTTTCTGGAAGCGATTTTATCGCATTTTCGACCTCGGTTCTCTTAGAAACATCGAATTGTAAAGTAGTAACTTCTGTAAATTCACTTAATTCTTTCTGAATACTTTCTAAGCGATCTGCTCTTCGTCCGCAGAGAATTAAGCGAATATTATTTTTTGCAAAAATTTCTGCTGTTGCTTTTCCTATTCCAGATGTTGCGCCTGTTATAAATGCTGTAGGTTTCATACGCTTTTTTTTAAATACTTAGTTAAGAGAAAAATAGATTTAACAATTAGGTTTCGACTGCACCAAACCTGACCTAAAATTATGAAAACAAAAAATGACAAAGGCTTCTAAAAGAAGATATTTTTCATAAATTATGAACAAGAAAAAACCGTCCTCCTCAGGACGGTTCCTCTTTCAATTGGTTATTAAATAACCAACCAAAAATCAACTAACCAAACTTTATTTTAAATTTCTTCTAACTTTTGTCTTTCTTTCTATTTTAGTACGTTTTCTGTCTGAATTCCTTACAGTAGATTTGGCACTTTTTTTAGTTTTTTCACTCTTTAAATATTGAACGAAACCTCTTCCTTTAAAATCGTAGGTTGTTTCTGAATCTACGTTGTATAGATGAATTTTTCCATCATTTATAACGCTTAATTCAAACTCTTCAATATCTCCGCCATCATAATTAAGTGTTAATATTTTTAGGTCTTTATAACCCGCTACATCAAACACTTCATATCCGCCAACGTAGCTCCAATTTATATTTGCAATTTGTGTGCCAAAGTTGTCTTGAGAACTATAAAATGTTGTTATATTTTCTGGCGTAAATTGTAGGTAATTCTCATCATCAAAAGCATTTGGAACGCCACCTGTTGTGCTCAATTTTTCCCAAGCTGCATATTCTTGTAAAAAGTATTCTATGTTTTCATAAAACAACTTATCATAATCGAATGTATTTGTTTGATATCCTATTAAAAAATAGGTAACATTTTGTCGGTAATTATACAATCTAATTTCGTTGTTAGAAGTAACTGTTACTTCAAAATCGTTTCTGCCATCTAAATCGTGATTCGTTTCTAGAACACCAGAAAAAGTATTATAGCTTCCAACATCAATTCCTAATCCGTTTCCAGTAACACCAATATCTGCGATGTTGTTATTTGCATATAATGTTCCGTTTAAAAAAGACATTGTAAATGCTTTGGTTACAAAAGGAATTTCTCCATTACCAATGGTTCTGTGATAATCTACGTACCACAAATCGTAACCAGAAACAACTTCTTCTAAAGAGATTTCGTTGTCTCTAAAGTCGTCTTCAAAAACTGTGTTACATGAGCCTAGTAATGCTCCTGTGATTATAAATGTAAAAAGTAGTTTTAAAGATTTCATACGCTGTAGTTTTAAGGTTACAACTATGTAATATTCAAATTACGTGCCAAAAATAAAGTTGTTAATAATTTAGCGAATTATGTATTGATAATTAATAGTTTAACTACTTTCTATTTGCAGACGGAAAAGCTACAAATTGTATTTCTTTTATGTTTTCAATCTTAAAATACATTCTTTTTTGTCCTTTTTTATAGCTAAGAATTGCTTCGTTCTCTTTTAATTCAAAAGGAAATTTTTCTAAATTTGGAAGCGTATTTTGTAATTCTTTCTTAGGATCTACATCTAATATTAAATCTCTATTTTGTCTTTTTGAAGTTGAGAAATGACCAATTAATTGTAATTTATCATCTAATTTTATCACTTCTACTTTGGTGATTTTATTTTGAAAATATAAAGAATCGAAATTAATTGATGCTGCATTTATTAAATGAATTTCTAACTTGGTACCGCTAACTCCTTGTTGGCCACCAACCCAATTATTATACACTGCTTTCTCTACTTTAAATGACGGATTTTTAACAAACTTATTACTTCCACAGTGAGAAAAACTTACTATAATAGTTAAGATTGATAAAATTTTCATGATTTTCATTCTCTGATGTTTCTATAAATTATTTCAAATGCTATGCCAAGATAAAATAAAATCCACTCAACTGAGTAGATTTTATTCTTTTTCAAATCAAAATTTCTCTTATTGTTTACTTCCTAGTAACAACAATTCATTTACTAAAATTTCTGTAACATATCTTTTTTCACCTTCCTTAGTATCATAAGACCTATTGGTTAGTTTGCCTTCTACTGCAATTTCTTGTCCTTTATTTACATAGTTTTCTACTACAGTAACCAAGCCGCCTTTTATGACAATGTTGTGCCAATAAGCACGCTCTACTTTGTTGCCATCTTTGTCTTTGTAACTGTCATCTGTTGCCATAGAAAATTTAGCCATTTTGTTACCATCTTTAAAGGTAATTATTTCTGGTTCTTGACCTAATCTACCAATTAACTGTACTTTGTTTCTTAACGTACTCATAAGATAAGTTTTTAAACACTTTTATTTCAAGTGTAATTTATAATTTGTTTTTGTCAATTTGTTTGACATTGCAAAGTTGCGACACAAGCCTCGTTTTATTCGGTTACTAAGCAATTACTTTCGGTTGTAATTACTTGTAGTCGTTTGTAAACGGGTAATTTAATGTATCTTTACAAAATGGAAACGAGAGAATGTTTAGAATGTAAAGAACCAGTAAAAGGTAGAGTAGATAAGAAATTCTGTTCAGATTATTGTAGAAACGCACATAATAATAGCGTAAATAAAGACAGTAAAAACCTCATTAGAAATATTAATAATCGACTTCGAAAAAATTATAAAATTTTATCTGAATTAAACGTTTCTGGTAAAACTAAAGTAACAAGAACTAAGTTATATGACAAAGGTTTCGATTTTCAGTTCTTTACATCCATCTATAAAACAAAAACGGGCAACACCTATTTTTACATTTATAATGAAGGTTATTTGGCTTTAGAAAATGATACTTTTTTATTAATTCGGAAAGAGAAATAATTACTTCCAGGTATTTCCCTCTACTTTCATCGCAGCTTTTAAAACATCTTTCTGACTTAATTGTCCTATTAATTTTCCGTTTTCTACAACAGGAAATCTTCTTCTATGAGATGAAATAAACTTAAATGCAGCATCAAAAATATTCATGTTTTTATCAATGGTATCTACACCTCTAACCATATATTTACCAACTGTATTATTTGTATCCGAAGGCATGTTGTAGTATTTACTTTCAGAAATATGTTTAATACAATCTGTTTCAGAAATAATACCTATCAATTCATTTTTGTCATTAACAACAGGTCCTCCAGAAATTTTATGGGTAATTAATTGTTCTATTACATGATCTAAAGAATCTTCTGCTTTAAAAGTAATTAAGTTTGTAGTCATATAATCTGACACTAAAATCTGTACTTCTTCCTTTTCAGGATTGGTTTCTCTTTTTCCTTGAAAGCTCTTAATTGCCATAATAATAGTAGTTTAGTTCGAATGAAAGTTAGCAAATTTTCTGATACTTATTACTTTTGACCAAAGTTTTTTTTATTTCATACATTTATAAAAATAAATTTTTCGAATGAAAAGATTCTCTACCATTATTTCTATACTCATTATTCTAGGAGTAATTTATTGGAGTTTTGCCGATTTAAAACCGTCTTTACCTACTAATAAATCAATTTTAGAAACAGAATTTTCTATAGACAACGCACTAAGTCATTTAAAGAATATTAGTAAAGAAGCGCATTTTGTAGGTTCTGAAGAACATAAAAAAGTTCAAAATTATATTGTTGCTGAATTACAAAAAATGGGGTTTGAAACAGAAATTCAAACACAAACAGCTATTAATAAAAAATGGTTTGCTGCAACTACCGCAGAAAATATAATAGCAAAGTTAAAAGGTGCTGGTTCTGAGAAAGCATTAATGCTTTTAACACATTATGATTCGAATCCGCATTCTTCTTTGGGCGCAAGTGATGCTGGTTCTGGTGTTGTTACTATTTTAGAAGGTTTAAGAGCTTATTTAGCAAAAAAAATTACACCAAAAAACGATATTATTATTCTAATCTCAGATGCTGAAGAATTAGGTTTGTTAGGTGCACAGGCATTTGTAGACAACCATCCTTGGGCCAAAGATATTGGTTTGGTTTTAAATTTTGAAGCTCGTGGAAGCGGTGGTCCAAGTTATATGTTAATGGAAACCAATGGAAAAAACAGCAAATTACTTTCGGAATTTTTAGCAACTAAACCCAACTTTCCTGCAGCAAATTCGTTGATGTATTCTATCTATAAAAAATTACCAAATGACACAGATTTAACTGTTTTTAGAGAAAAATCTGATATTAATGGCTTTAATTTTGCTTTTATTGGCGATCATTTCGATTATCATACAGCACAAGACTCTTATGAACGTTTAGACAGAGAAACACTTTTACAGCAGGCAGATTATTTTACAACTTCTTTAAATTATTTTTCAAATTCAGATTTAACAAACTTAAATTCTGAGGAAGATTTTGTGTATGTAAATTTTCCGTTTGTAAAATTAATAACTTATCCTTTTTCTTGGGTTTTACCGATGGTAATCATTTGTGGAATCGTTTTTATCATCTTATTATTTTACGGATTTACTTTAAATAAAATTGATGCAAAGGGAATTTTAAGAAGTTTTGTTCCATTTTTAGTTTCTTTAATTTTGTGTGGCGGTATTTCTTTCGGATTGTGGCAGTTATTATTAATAATTCATCCGCAGTACAATGACATTTTACATGGTTTTACATACAATGGCTATCAATACATTGCTGCATTTGTATTTTTGAATTTATGGTTGCTTTTTACCATTTACAGACGCACATCAAAAGAAGAGAAAACAACCAACTTATTAATTGCACCAATCTTCTTTTGGCTAGTTATTAATTTTATAATTAGTGGTTCTTTAAAAGGTGCTGGCTTTTTTATAATTCCGGTTATTTGTGCGCTTTTAATTTTAGCGGTGGCAGTTTTCTTAAATTTAGAAGACAAATCAAAACGAATTTTATTCACTTTTTTATCGATACCAACCATTTATATTTTTGCGCCATTGGTAAAAATGTTCCCAGTTGGTTTGGGGTTAAAAATTCTATTTGTTAGTGCTATTTTTATTGTATTGGTTTTCGGGTTGATGATCCTCTCCTTTCATCAAAAAAAATCTTTTTGGACACAAAAATGGGCAGGATTTTTAACCATCGTCTTTTTTGGAATTGCAACCTATAATAGCGGATTTTCAATCGACAATAAAAAACCAAACAGTATTGTTTATATTGAAAATTTTGATGATAAGACAGCTTATTTTGGAACGTACAATACAACATTAGATAGTTATACAGTACAAATTTTTAATGGTGATTTTACAAAAGGTGGTATTGAAAATGCAGAAACAAAGAGTAAATACAATACTCGTTTTAAGTATTCTAAAAAAACAGCTTTTAAGAACATACCAACGTCGGAAATTAATATCGAATTAGATACTTTAATTGGTGAAAAACGTTTTTTAGAGTTGACTGTTTCTCCTAAGAGGAAAATTAATAAGTTAGAGTTTATCACAAAAAATGAGCTGACTTTACAACAGTTTAAAGTAAATGATGTCTTGGTAAACGATGGGAAAAAATATCGTTTAGAAAACGGCACTTTTTTAGTGTATCATTTAGGAAATAATGACAAAGAGGTAACACTTTCTTTTATTGTGGATGTTGGGCAAAAATTAGAAATTGTTTTAAATGAAATTTCTTACGATCTACTTTCTAATAAAAACTTTCATCTAAAACCAAGATCAGAAGAAATGATGCCAATGCCTTTTGTTACAAATGATGCCATTATGATTTCTAAAAAGCTGAAATTGTAATAATTTAATAAAAAAATTACATGGTAGCTGCCAATAACAAAAGCTTGTTAACTAGTCTAGCCCTGATTGAAACGGCATCCTTTTTACCTTTTTCGGTAAAAAGATATAGTGGAAAGCAGGAAATAGCTTCTAAAAATAGAAAGTATTACCATTAAGTTTAAAGCATAAAAAAGCATTCTATAAAACTAGAATGCTTTTTAAACTTATATTAAGTAGTGTTTTAGTCTATTTCTGAGACTCTTAGTGTATTTACCATACCTTTCGCTTCAACTGGCATAGAGGTAAGATTAATCATTAAATCTCCTTCTTTAACGTATCCTTTTTCCTTAGAAAGTCTGTTAATGTCTACAACCGTATCATCTGTGCTTAAATTCTTATCGTAATAAAATGCTGTTACACCCCAAAGTAAGTTTAGTTTTCCTAAAATTCTTCTTTCAGATGAGAATGCTAATATTTTAGATTGTGGTCTCCAAGCAGATATTTGAAACGCTGTATAACCACTGTTTGTTAAGGTTGATATTGCAGTTGCATCGATATCATTTGCCATTAAAGCGGCATGATGACAAACAGCTTTTGTTATAAACCTACTTGTTCTAATATGTGGCGCATCTAAAGGCACTTTAATCATTCTAGAGTTTTCTACAGCTTTAATTATTTCTGCCATTTTTTGAATTACTCTAATTGGGTGTTTTCCTACAGAAGTTTCACCAGAAAGCATTACTGCATCTGCCCCGTCCATAATAGAATTGGCAACATCATTAACCTCTGCTCTTGTTGGAACAGCGTTCTCGATCATTGTTTCCATCATTTGAGTTGCAATAATTACAGGAATTCTTGCTCTCTTTGCACGTCTTACTAATTTCTTCTGAATTAATGGAACATCTTGCATCGGAATCTCAACACCTAAATCTCCACGAGCAACCATTAAACCATCACAATAAGGAATTAAAGAATCTATATTCTCAACAGCTTCTGGTTTTTCTATTTTTGCAATTACAGGAACTCTATAGTCTGAATGTTCATCTATAAGATCACGCAACATTCTTAAATCTTCTGGCGTTCTTACAAAAGAAAGTGCCATCCAATCTACATTTAAGCTTAATGCAAAAATTGCATCTTCTTTGTCTTTTGTAGTTAATGCTGGTAAAGAAATTGCTGTATTAGGTAAGTTTACTCCTTTTTTAGAGTTTAAAGGTCCTCCAACAATTGTTTTTACGACTACTTCTTTGTCTTTGTCTGTAGAAACTACTTCAAAAAGTAATTTTCCATCATCTACCATAATTTTCTCTCCAACTTTTACGTCTTTAGGAAAACGCTGATACGTCATAAATGCTTTTTTATTAGTACCAATACATTTTTCTGTTGTAAAGGTAAAGAGATCTCCGTCATTTAAAACAACACCTTCTTCCATTACACCAACACGTAATTTTGGTCCTTGTAAATCTGCTAAAATGGCAACATTATACCCATTTTCTTCGTTAATTTCTCTAATTGTCTTTACAGTCTTCTTAACATTTTCATATTCTGCATGCGAGAAATTAATTCTAAAAACATTTACACCTTCTTTTGCTAATTTTGTTAAAATTTCTTTCGAATCTGTTGCTGGTCCTAAGGTTGCAACTATTTTAGTTTTTTTATAATCTGTCATATTAAAATATTAAAAAGTCTTTAGACTTTAATGTGTTTTTATCTATTGAATAAGAGGTTATAACTTGTTCAATATTTTTAATTTTACTTACTGCACTTTCAACATAATCTACATCTACTTCACCAGAAATTTTAATAAAAAAATCTACTTTTTTCTTTTCTGGAATTAAGTATGCCCTTGTTTCTGTTGTTAACAGTAATTCGTTTGATTCTGTTTGATTTTCTCTTTTAAAACTATTGGCTATTAAAAACCAATCAAAGTCATATTTTTTACTAGAGAAATTATAGATAGAAAATGATGCTATATTTTTATCGTTCTCAAATTCTAAATTTTTTTGAGATTTAGAAAAACGCGTATTCAAATTTTTATTTAGTAAATACGCAAGCTTGTAGTCTTCTAAAGCTGTATGAATACCTATTAAAGAGTATTCTTCTTCACAAAAATCTTCTAAACCTAAAGCATGAATTTGCATACATTGTGAATTTACAATCGGTGTTTAATCTTGCTAAATTACTAATAGTTTGCGAGTATTCTAAGTTATTTTAACGAAAACGTTATCGCTTTAATCTAAAGAAATCTGATCTTGGAAAGCGAAATACACTCTTTTTGAAGCTTGTTCTTCTGCTTTTTTCTTAGAAGTAGCTCTTCCTTTGGCAATCTGCTCGCCATCTATACTTATCTTAACACTAAAGTGTTTTATAGGGTCATTACCTGAGTCTTCGTACGTATCAAAACTATATTTTTTCTTTTGTTTTTGACACCATTCTATAATTAAACCTTTGTAACTTGTAATTTTACCCTCTAGTTTCTCTATGTCTACGTATGGAACAATTACGTTGTGGTAAATAAACTTCTGACAGAAATTATATCCTTTATCTAAGTAAATAGCACCAATTAGGGCTTCAAAAATATTCCCATGAATATTGTCTCCAACACTTCCTTGGTCAATATTACTTTTTACAAATTTAATTAGGTTTAGGTCTTTTCCTAATTCATTTAAATGCTCTCTACTTACAATTTTAGAACGCATTTGTGTTAAGTAACCTTCTGAACCTGTAGGTACTTTTTTATATAAATATGCGGCAATTACAGAACCTAAAATAGAATCTCCTAAAAATTCTAGGCGCTCATAATTTATAGGAATTCCCTTTTTATCTATCATTTGAATAGATCTGTGGGTAAATGCCTTTTTATATTTATTAATTCTTCTTGGAGAAAAATTGAGTAATTTTTTTAATTCGTTGTGAAATTCTGCATCCTCTTTAGAATGAGATTGAACTATTTTACGAATAAAATTCATAAACTACTCATCTATTTTCTTAAAAGCTACACATGCGTTATGCCCTCCAAAACCAAAAGTATTACTCATAGCAACCTTAATATCTCTTTTCTGAGGCTTGTTTAAGGTTAAGTTTAACTCTGGATTAATGTTCTCATCAATTGTTTGATGATTAATTGTTGGTGGTACAATACCATGTTCCATTGCTAATATAGAAGCAATAGATTCTATAGCACCAGCTGCACCTAATAGGTGGCCAGTCATAGATTTTGTAGAATTGATATTAATATTCTTAGCATGATCTCCAAAAACAGCTGAAATTGCTTTTAATTCTGCAACATCACCAAGTGGTGTAGAAGTACCGTGTGTATTAATATGATCTACATCTTCAGGTTTAATACCTGAATTTTCTAAACAGTTTTTCATCACAGCTATTACTCCAATTCCTTCTGGATGTGGTGCAGTAATGTGATATGCATCAGAAGACATTCCTCCTCCAATTACCTCTGCGTAGATTTTTGCGCCTCTTGCTTTGGCGTATTCGTATTCTTCTAAAACGAGTGCTCCTGCGCCTTCTCCTAAGACAAAACCATCTCTATTTGCATCGAATGGTCTTGAAGCAGTTTCTGGACTATCGTTTCTAGGTGATAAAGCTTGCATAGAGCTAAAACCTCCAACTCCTGCAATAGTAATTGCAGCTTCAGAACCTCCTGTAACAATAACGTCACAATATCCTAAACGAATATAATTTAAAGCATCTATCATCGCGTTTGCCGATGATGCACAAGCAGAAACAGTTGTATAGTTTGGTCCCATAAATCCGTTTTTAATAGAAATATGACCCGGTGCAATGTCTGCAATCATTTTTGGAATGAAGAAAGGGTTAAATCTCGGACTTCCATCACCAGCGGCATAATTTAAAACTTCATTTTGAAAAGTTTCTAAACCACCAATTCCAGCTCCCCAAATAACACCAACTCGCAATTTGTTTATAGTATCTAAATCTAATTTAGAATCTGCAATTGCTTCATCTGAAGCAACCATTGCATATTGCGTAAATCGATCCATCTTACGAGCATCCTTTCGATTTATAAAATCTGTAGGGTTAAAGTTCTTCAACTCACATGCGAAACGAGTTTTGAACTTGGAGGCATCAAAATGCGTTATAGGCGCAGCTCCGCTAACTCCGTTAACTAAAGCGTTCCAATATTCTTCAATATTATTTCCTATGGGCGTTAATGCTCCAAGTCCAGTGACTACAACTCGTTTTAATTGCATATAATATAAATATTACTTTTTAGCTTCTTCTATATAACTAACTGCTTGTCCAACAGTTCCGATGTTTTCTGCTTGATCGTCTGGAATTTGGATATCAAATTCTTTTTCGAATTCCATGATTAACTCAACAGTATCTAAAGAATCTGCTCCTAAATCATTTGTGAAGCTAGCTTCTGTTGTTACTTCGTTATCGTCAACGCCTAATTTGTCTACGATAATCGCTTTTACTCTTGATGCAATGTCTGACATAATTTTTTATTTTAAATTTTAAATCTGGGCAAAAATACAATTCTTATTAATTATAACTAATTTTTGTCCCTAAAATGATTACTAAAAGTAAATAAAATAATTTAATCTTTACTTAAAATAATCAGTTTGTTAATAATTATTCCTTTTTTTGTAGCTTAGAAAGATAGATATGAAGCGTATTGTTATTTTTGCATCTGGTTCTGGTTCGAACGCAGAGAATATTATTAAGTTTTTTAATCACACTAAAACCGCTAAGGTTACTAATGTATTATGTAACAATGAACATGCCAAAGTGTTTGATAGGTGTAAGAATCTAGAAATAAACTGTTTGCTCTTTAATAAAGATGATTTTTCTACCACAGATAAAATTTTAAACATCTTAAAAAACGAAGCAGATTATATCGTTCTAGCTGGTTTTTTATGGCGAATTCCGCAGAAAATTATAGCTGCTTTTCCAAATAAAATCATTAATATTCATCCTGCATTATTACCAAAATATGGCGGAAAAGGAATGTATGGAATGCACGTGCATAAAGCTGTAAAAGAAAATAATGAGACAGAAACCGGCATAACAATTCACTACGTAAATGAAAATTATGACGAAGGAGCCATCATTTTTCAATCAAAAACGGAATTAAACGACCAAGATACTCCAGAAACAATCGCAGAAAAGATCCATTTATTAGAACAACACTACTTTCCGAAGGTAATAGAAGAAGTAATTTTAAGTACAAATGAGTAAAAAAAAGTTTTATGTAGTTTGGAACGGACGAAAAAAAGGGGTTTTTACTTCTTGGAAAGTCTGCAAGAAACAAATTGATGGTTTTGAAGGTGCGCAATACAAGTCTTTTGCAGATTTAAATGAAGCTGAAACTGCGGCTACCAAAAAATATGAAGATTATATAGGAAAGAATACTAAAAAACCAACATTATCTTCTTCTGAAAAAGCAAAATGTGGGCAACCAAATTTAGAAAGTATTTCTGTGGATGCTGCGTGTGCTGGTAATCCTGGTAAAATGGAATATAGAGGGGTTTTAACACACAACAAGCAAGAAATTTTTAGAAAAGGTCCTTATAAAAAAGGCACTAATAATATCGGTGAGTTTTTAGCTTTGGTACATGGTATTGCCCTATTAAAAAGTAAAAACAAAGAAAACATACCTATTTATTCGGATTCTAGAATTGCCATGAGCTGGATAAAACAAAAAAGATGTAAAACCAACATGCATTTCGATGCTTCCAATAAAGATCTTTTAGAACTTATAAAAAGAGCAGAAAATTGGCTTAAAGAAAACACTTTTAAAAACCCAATTTTGAAATGGGAAACCAAAGCTTGGGGAGAAATTCCTGCAGATTTTGGAAGGAAGTGAAATAGTTGGCAATTTTCGGTAGCAGGTTTTTAGTTACTCACTCTTGTAAAAACTGTTAACTGAAAATTGAATACTACATTTTTTTTCTTTTCAAATACACCTCTTTATCTAAATATTTAAGTTCTTTTAAAGTTATTTTTCTACCTTTATTTTTTTTTAAAATTGATGTTTTTTACGTTCTCATTTTTTTTTAATTGATATTTTATGCCTCTTTCTTGTAATTCTATAATTAAACCAGGCAAACCACAATATTCTTCTGGACCATAATTGAAAGGGAAACTTTTAGAAAACCATGCAGTTACAGGAGTTTTATGAATACCTTTAGATTCTGTACTTCTTTTATTACCTTTGCTTTAAAACACATATATTTGCCAATCATTCTTTTTTCTTGCGTTATTCTCCAATTAAAAAGCGGATAACTAATTATAAAATCTTCGCCATAAACATTTATTTGTTGTATTGTTTCATTTTTATTTGAATAATAAATCTCATCAAAATCTACTCTTAATAAAAACCTGCTTTGTAAGTTTTTTTGAAATTTCATTTTTTTTTAATAGCTCCTAAATAAAATTTAGGAGCTAAGGTTTAAATTAGTTACATTCTTATTACTATGACAATCATCATAAATACGTGCGAACTCGTTATAAACACTAATATGACTTGCATTTGGATGAGTTTCTTCATATTCATTTGCCAAATTATTTACCATTTCGAAACAATCTAATAACATAGATTCCTCATTTTTACACGAATTATAGATAGATGATATTCCTCAATCATTCCTCTTTTCGGAATGGCATTCTTACTTTATTTGATAAAACTATACCAGTATATTCTTGTATGAGATTTCTCATAAGTTTTTTTTTAGCAAAGCTGAAATACCCTAAAAGGCTCATTTTAAAATAACAAATAGGAGAAATTTTTCTTTTCCATAGCTTTTCTCTTTTCAAAGATGTAATATATTTTTTAGTAATATTTAAAAAAATACCCATCCATTTTGGACTAGCTGAATTCAGGGATATCAAAAACATACTGTTTTCAGCTAGTCCAAAATGGACAGTTATATAAGAATAATTTATGTTACTTTTACTTTGAGAAAAATTTAATTGCTAAAAGAAAAATAATGAAAGAAAGTATTAACGTTCAAAGTGTAGATTATCAAATTAATAATGTTTTAAAACAAATTGTTTATCGAAGGAAAAGATTAGGGCTTACTCAAACTGATTTGGCTGAAAAACTAGACATTACCTTAAGTGGTTATTACAAAATAGAAAAAGGAAAAACAAAACTAGATTTTAGACGCATGCTAGAAATTTCTGAAGTTTTAGATGTAGAGATAAACTATTTTTTAAAATAAAAAAGAAGGCTTTATAGTTTGTTTAAATCATAAAACCCCAAAACACTGTCTATTTTGGGGTTTTATATGTTATTAAATAGTTATCTAAAAGATTAATTTTGCAGCAATATTACTCTTACAAATTATACCCAATACTAAACATAAGTATTCTTGGTAAAATAAACGTCTTACTATCGGAAATTACGTAATCTGAAAACCGATTGCTTTGTTTAAACTGTGTATTAAACATATTTTGTGCGGAAATTTTATAAGACCAAGCACTATCTTCTTTTTTATAAGACAAGGTTGCATTTGCTATTTCATAGGTGTTTTTCTGACCTAAATCTTTATTTTCGTAAATACTCTTTTTGTAATCAAAATTGAAAATAAAGCCCTCTAAAAAATCATAATCTATCGTTACAAAAGGTTCTGTGGTTATAAATTTAGAAGTATTGTTACTAGAAATAAAACGTCCAATATCTCTACTTACTCCAAGTTCTATTGTTGGAAAATTATCGAACATCGTTTCGAAACCAACTTCATAATTATAACTATTATTTTTATTGGTTTGAATGTTACTATCTATTTCTTGTATGTAACTAGCGTTATTAAAACCAACATCAAATTTATATTTTATGCTTTTTATACTTTTTTCTAAATGCACAGTTCCTCTTAAATCTTCCGACGGATTGCTAAATAATTTCGCTGTTAAAAATTGATTAATTCTTTGAGATGCATCTGTATTATTAACATCAAAAGCAACTGTATTTCTAACACCTTGTATTTGTTTGTTGTAATTTAAGTTCACAAATAGCATTAAACCTCTGTATAAACTAAATCTGCTATAATAAATTCTTGCATTGTGGTATAAGCTATTTTCTAAATCTTCATTTCCTTTAAAAACAGAGTTGTAAGACTGTAAATAAAACCTGTTTGCAAATCTACTAGCATCAGAAAAAGAAGTTTTTAAATTGTAATTTATAGTAATTTTCTTAGATTTATTAAACTCAATTTTTGCTGAAAAATCTGGTAAAACCACCCATTTGTTTTTTGTAGTTTGTGTTTGCTGATTTACTTTCCAATTGTAATTGTGTAAAAAAGCGCCTTGTTTAAAAGTGAAAATACCAGTCCTGAATTTATAATGAATTCCTGCAAACAAATCATTCAATTTAAAATTTACATCGTTGCCAAAACCACCTGAAGAAAAATTATTGTTATCGCCATTGTCTAATTGCTGAAAATCGTTTGTAAAAAAATCTTCATTTAAAAACTTATTACCAGCTGTAGTATAAATATGGTTGCTATTATTTAACTCCCAAAAATACTTAAAAACAGCATCTATATTTTGTTCTTTGGTGTTTTTTTCTTGTAAAATTCTTAATAAATTCTGATTATTATCCGCAGGAATTAAACCTTGTAAAATTGGGTTTTTCGTTTCCCAAAAAGAGTTGTTGTTGTTTTTATCATAAATATAATTTACAATTGAAGAAAACGTATGCTTATCATTTTGTCTTTTATGCCATTCTATATTTTGGTTGATGTATGTTGCTGTTAGATCTCTATCTGTAGTAATTGTATTAGAGTTAGTGTTTACCAAAGAAGTTAAACGATTGTCATTTGCATTATTTGTTCTTTTTACTTGTGTTCTTACATACCATTTTTCTTGAGAATTTGGTGTGTATTCTATATTCAAATTACCAATACCTAATAAATTATCTGTAATTGTTTTATTGGTTCTTTCTTCTGTAAATGTATTGTATTCGTTAAAATCTTCTACAAAAGAGCTTGTATTTGTGTTCGAGAAAATAGCAAAACCAGCAATATCTAATTTAGAAGTCGCTGTTTTGGTAATGTTCAAAGCGCCAAACTTTTGTTTGCTTACTAAGAACATCATTGCTTTCCATAAACTGTGAAAAAGCACCACCTTTCCAATCAAAATTACCACTAAAAATGGCATTAACACCACCAGAGAAACTCATGTAATCTCGAAATGTAAATGTCTTTTCGCCAATATTATTAATATTCCCAATAAAATTCACGTTTATTTTAGGTGCATAATAGAATAAATTTGTACTCGTTTTGTAAAAATCTTCGTTACCTTTCCCTACTTCAACATCACCAAAAACAAAGCGTTTTTTATCTTCTTTTAATTTGATGTTCATTGCCATTTCATCAGAATCTGTTAATCCCTTTAAAAATGAAACTTCGTTGTAATTGTCTATTACTTCTACATTCCCAACGGCATCTGCAGGAATGTTTTCTACGGCAAGTTTCGAATTTCCACCAAAAAACTTTTTACCATCTACCAGCATTTGGGTTACTTTTTTACCTTGTACAGTAACTCTACCATTTTTATCTACCTCAACACCTGGTAATTTTTTTAACACATTTTTTAATTTTCGCTCAGAACCATCAATAAATTTATCGGTTTTATAAGTAGTGGTATCGCCTCTAACCGTTACAGGCATTTCTATTACAATTTCATCTAAACTTTCTGAAGATTGTTGCAATACAAAATCTTTTTTGGTGTTTTTAAGCGTAATAAATTGATAATCTATGGGCTTGTACCCCAAATAAGAAATACTTATGTTAATCGTGTCTCCTTTTGCCAATTGCAAACGATAAAAACCCTCGTTGTCTGTAATGGCAAATTGCAAATTTTTAGAGACATCTTTGGGTTTTGCAATTACATTTGCATAAGGCATTGGGTTTTGTAAACTATCTTTTACCGAACCTGTTAAACTTACTTTTTGAGCAAAAAGAGAGGTAGAAATAATAATAAACAAGGCAAATAGACTTTTCTTTTTCATAAATTAGGCTTATGATTTTTTTTGTAAAAATTTCATAAATGATGCTACTCTTTTCTTGTATTCTTCAACAGTTTCTTTTTTACCTTTTGTTGGTTTTTCTATTACAATATCTTCTGAAGGATTCAAAACTATTTTTATAGCAGTTATACTTCTTTTAGACATTTCTACTAAAAGCACTAAACCTGGTAAACCATTGTATTCTTTTGGGCCAAAGCTTACTGGTATTAAAGGAGTAAACCAAGCAATAGGTTTCATTTTTTTGTTTTTAGACTCAATATCTATTGCTTTATAACACAAATATTTTCCTATTTTCTTTGTTTCTTGAGTTATTTTCCATTTTATGGGTGCTAGATCTGTTAATAAAAGTTCTCCTGTATCATTTTGAAAAAAATATTCTTTTGTGTTTGTATTTTTATAATATATATTGTCTCCACCAGCATAAGTTCTATTAAGGTTAAAAATGGTTTTGCCATCATTTTGCATTTTATCTTCTACTACGTAAAGAGATTCTCCATTAGCAAATGTTAAAAATGTATGTACATCTTTTGTATTTTTAAAAATACCTTTCATCCAAGTATCCATCTTCTTTTTTGTTCTTGCTGTGTAAGCAGAATCAAACTTTTTTTCATTAAGCGGTTCTGCAGAGAACTTGTAAGTAACCTTGCCACTTATCTTTTGTGAAAAAAGCGAAATTGAAATGCAAAAAATTAAAATGGTTAAAATAGGTTTCATAAAAGTGTTCATCAGTAATTTTATTTATAAGAAACAAACTATAATAAGAAAGGTTTTAAATTAAAGAGTGTTTATGTTTTTACATTGATAAAACTCATACTTAGAAAATCCTAAAATAATTAATAAGACCATCTGTAATTAAAGAAACTTAAAATTAATTTTTAAATGGTGAGTTCTTTTTTATTAATTCTTTATACTCTTCAGCTGTAAGTTTTTTTAAACCTTTGGGCTTTTCTATTTCAATATCTTTAATATTTAATTCAATTTTAATAGCTGTAAAAGTAAAATTACTAGATTCTTGTAATTCCAAAATTAATCCTGGTAAACCAAAATATTTTTTTGGCCCATATCTAACAGGAATTTCTTGAGTGTACCAAGCTATTGTTTTTTGATCTTTTGAGTCTAAATTTATAGCTTTATAACAGATGTAATTTCCAACTTTTTTTGTTTCTTGCGTTAATTTCCATTTAATTGGTGGCATTTCTACTAACATTAAATCTCCCAAAACACCTGTTTGATAAAAAAAGTCTTTATCGTTATAATTCTGATAAAATTTTTCATTATTTCCTGCAAATAATTTTGTGTAATTTATTGCTTTTTTAGAATCATTCTTCATGTCTTCTTTTACATAGTATAAACTCTCTTTATTGTTAAATAATAATAAAGCCTCTACATCTTTACTATCTCTTATAGCTTTTTTAATTCTATCAATTCGTTCTTTAGGAACTTTCTTCTTTTCTAATTTAGAAAAATCTGGTCCATTAAAACTTACACTGTAAGTAATTCTTCCTTGTGAAAAGCATACAAAAGTTGAAAATAAAACTAAACTTAAAATTATTTTTTTCATTTTATTAAATTATTAATTATTTTATTAGAGATTTTCATGAGTAAACAAGCCTAAATTTTCTAAAAAATTAATAGAAAAAAGTTTACTTTTGCAACACTTCCTCTGTTTGTTTTGTTTAAGTGATACATTTATTTACACGGTTTTTATATTTCTTATAGATTCCTAATATTTACAGGAATGATAAGCAAATGAGATTTCTCATAAGTTTATATTGAGCGAAGCCGAAATACCCTCAAAGGCTCATTTCAAAATGACAAATAGGATAACTTTTTCTTTTTTATAGCTTTTTCTCCTTCCAAATTTGAGAAACTTTTTTCTAATAACCTAAAAAAAGACCCATCCGATTTGGACTAGCTGAATTCAGGGATACCCGAAACATACTGTTTTCAGGGAGTCCAAAATGGACAGTTGATTGGTAATAATTTGTGCTGTTCTTCTTTTTTATGAAAATATAATCGCTAAAAAAGTAGTTATACAAACAAACGCTTATTTCTGTATAAATATAGTTTTAAGAAATGTTTGTAGAAGAATAAATATGAGCTAACTTAAACTAGTTTAACATAAAATCTAGACATTATCTTGGTGATTATTCCAAAATAGGAAAAAATAAACATAATTTGACTTTAGGTTATCTTAGAGTTTCTAAACAAGTTTATTGAGTAAAGCAAATGACTTTAAAAAAATTAGTTTTTTATAAGTTTAAAGTGAAGTTATCTATTAAATATTTTAGTTAATTGATAAAACAAACGTTGAATCAAACGTAAATCTTCTGTTATAATTTCAGCTGCACCTCTCATTTCTTGTTTGAAAATAATATCCTTATTGTATGAAGTTACTAAATTTTTAGGTAACGAAACATCTATAGTATAGAACCCTTCTTTATTTGAAATTTCAGAAATATTATTCACGATACCTTTTAAAACACCAAATTCATAATCTGGGTAGTTATCTAATTTTATATGAACTACTTGACCAACTTTAACCTTACCTAAGTTTTGTGATGGGGTTTTCAGTTTTGCTATAAATGCAGAATTATTTCTTGGTATAATTGTAAAAACTAAATCTCCCTGACTCACTGTTTGATTTTTACTCCAATAATTTAAAAAAGAAACCTTGCCATTTATCTCTGAAATTAACAAATACTTCATTTCCCAATCTTTCACACTTTTTCTTAGCTGATTAAAAGATTGAATTACATTCTTTAACAACGTCATTTCCTCTCTAACTTTGGCAATTTCAGTTCCTTTAGAAGTTCTTTTATTATTTGAAATGGATTCTCTTAATTGAGATATAGAGGTATTCATGTTTTTATAACTTCTCTCAGACTGTAAAAAATCTAACTGCTTCAATTCATACTCTTTCTCTGAAATTACTCCTTTCCCAAAAAGAGATTTGCTTCTCTCTAAATCTTTCTTTTTAAACTTTAACTCCTTTTCATTTAGCCTTTTTTGAGATTGCATGTTAGACAACCTTCTTTTAAGCTCTGAGGTTGAAATTCTATTAGCATTTACTTCATGAGAAAATGGGTCTAAATCTTTATTCAAAACATATTTAATATAATTATCTTCAAATGAATCATAACTTGCTTCTATATCACCTATAAACAAAATTGGCAAGTCATTAATAGGAAATAAAAATGATTCTTTTTGAACTTTAATGGTGTCAATAATTGATTTCAACAGAAAAACATCTGAATAATCGGCTGTATTTTCTATTATAGCTAAAGGTTGATTTTTTATAACATTCTGAGCATCTCTAACAAGAATTGTATCTATTTTACCACTAACTCTAGCGTACTCTTTTTGAGGTGGTATTTTAGTAGTTAATATAACTTCGGCATTAATAATGTCTGGATATTTAATAAACCATGAAATGAAAAATAACATAAGTATCAGTAAAAAAAATAATGTATTTCCCCAACGAACCATCCAATTAGGTACATAAGATAGTATTTCTTGCACCTCTTCACTTCTAACTTCTATCTCATTATTTTCTGGCATCTTACTTCCCTAAATTTAATTGATTTTTCACCAAATGATAATAACTACCTTTTAGATTTATTAAATCATTATGGTTTCCTTTTTCTATAATTTTCCCTTTTTCTAATACTACAATTTGATGCGCATTTTTAACAGTGCTTAGTCTATGTGCAATAACAACTGCGGTTTTATTTTTAAAGAAATTATCTAAATTCTCCATAATTACCTTCTCATTATTTGCATCTAAGGCAGAAGTTGCTTCGTCAAAAAATAAAATTTTCGGATCTTTATATACAGATCTGGCTATTAATAAGCGTTGTTTTTGACCAGTACTTAAACCAGAACCTTCTGCACCAATTTTAGTATTAAAGCCTAGAGGTAAATTATCTATGTAGTCATTTATATTAGCAACTTTTATGGCATAGTTTAATTTATCTTTGTCTACATAATCTTCTCCAACTGCTATATTTTTAGCGATAGTGTCATTAAAAATATACCCCTCTTGCATTACTACCCCGCAATTTTTTCTCCATGCTTTTACAGAAATATCTTTTAAATTAAACTGATTCACATAAATCCCCCCTTTATCAATATTGTAAAAACCTAAAAGTAGTTTCATTAATGTAGTTTTTCCACTTCCGCTAACACCCACTATGGCGGTAGTTTTATTGGGTGGTATTTCTAAAGAAAGGTCTTTTATTACAGGCTCTAGCCCCCCAGTATATCTAAAAGAAATATTTTTTAAACGAATCACTGCATCTTCAGGAACATCTGATATTTTATTTTCACCAGGTTTTTCTTCATCTTCCATATTGTGTATTTCCCCTAATCTATCCAGTGAAATTTGTGCGTCTTGCACATCTCTCATAAAACCAATTAGTTGAACAATTGGGCCATTTAATTGCCCAACGATGTAACTTATAGCCATCATCATACCAAGTGTAATTTCGCCATCAATTACCAATTTAGCAGATAATATAGTTATCAGCATATTTTTAATTTCATTGATAAAATTAGAACCAACGCTTTGTGTCTGTTCTAAAGCTAAGCTTTTTGTAGCAACTTTAAATAATCTGGCTTGAACATATTCCCAGTTCCAACGCATTCTCTTTTCTGCATTGTGCAGTTTTATTTCTTGCATTCCATTAATTAGTTCTATTACTTTACTTTGTTCTGTACTTACCTCTGAAAAACGTTTATAGTCTAATTCCTTTCGTTTTTTAAAGAAAAATAATACCCAAGTAAAATATAATAAACTTCCAATAGCAAAAACTGCAAAAATTTGCATGCTATAATATCCCAATACCAAACTAAATATAATTAGATTGAAAAAGGAAAAAAGAACCGTTAAAGAAGAAGTCGTCAATATTCGCTCTATTCTTTTATGGTCATTTATTCTTTGTAACAAATCTCCTGTCATTCTAACATCGAAGTAAGAGATTGGTAACTTCATTAGTTTTATGAAAAAATCTGAAATTAAAGAGATATTAATTCTTGCGCTCAAATGAAGTAAGATCCAACTTCTTATAATTTCTAAAGCAGCTTTACCAATAAACAGGAATAATTGAGCAAAAAGGATTAAATATATAAAATTTATATCTTGATTTTTAATTCCAACATCTACAATACTCTGCGTGAGAAATGGAAGAATTAGCTGTAACAAACTACCCGCCAATAAACCAATTATAAGCTGAATGATAAACTTTTTGTACTTAAATAAATATTTAAAAATAAATCTAAATCCGAATTTCTCGTCTTTGTCAAATTCAGATTGATAAAACTTAGGTGTAGGTTCTATAAGTAAAACGACTCCTTCTTCTGTAGTTTCGTCTGCATTATTACCTATCCAGAATTTAATAAAATCTTTTATACTATATGTAATTAGCCCATGTGCTGGATCTGAAATATAAACAACATCTTTTTTTATTTTATAGAGTACTACATAATGGTTTTTATTCCAATGGACAATGCAAGGCAATGGTGCTTCTAAGAGTTTATTAAAACTTAATTTAACTCCTAAAGATTTAAAACCAACAGATTCTACAGCATCGCTTAAACCTAATAGGCTACTTCCTTCTCTGGTAGTTTCACTTAATGTACGTAACTCTTGTGTATTAATTAGCTTACCATAATGTTTGGCTAATATTTTTATACAAGTAGGGCCGCAATCTTTGGCTTCTGTTTGTTTATAGGTTGGAAACCTATTTGCTAAGTTCAAAATTGCTAATGTTTTTTGTTTTAAAACTTGATGATATCTATTACTTTAATACCTAAATTTTTAAAAACTAACTTTATCATATAAATCTTTTTTTAGCATATTTACATTTCCTTCTATTTTACTGATTATCTTTCCTTTTTTATTTATTAGAAAAGATGTGGGTAGCTTTTTTACATCATAATTATTAACAATTTCACTATCATTTCCTTTTAAATCAGAAACATTAAACCAGTTAATACCATCTTTTTTAGAAGCTATTTTCCATAAATTTTCATTAGAATCTAAAGAAAAACTTATGATAATAAGATCTTTAAAATTTTCCTTAAGTACTGGAAAATCTTTTTTATTCTCTTTTCTACAGGGAGCGCAGTTACTACTCCAAAAATTTAATAAAATATTCTTATTTTTAAAATTATTTAAACTTACTGTCTTTCCGGAAATATCTTTTACTGTAAAATTAATAGCAAAATCTCCTACTTCTAGCTTATTATTATAAATAATATTTTTTAATAATTTTCCGTCTTCTAAATTTTTAATGGATTGATCTAACAGCCCGTAATAATATTTAAGGCTATCTTTTGAAACAGAATTTGTGTAATTTAAAATTTTATTGAGTGAAACTGGGTTATTTGGATTGTTGAAAATTAAATCTAAATATTTTCTTTTCCTTATAATGCTATATTTTTCATAAATAATAGATTTTTTAACATTCAATTGACCATAAGTAATTTCTTGATTTTGTTTATGGTTTATAGCTTCTATTTCTCTTTCAAACATAGAAAAAACTTTGTTAGTTTTGGACTTTTTTATAGCTAATGCTGGTAATGAAATTGATTTTTTATTTTTAAAATCCATAATATCTAAATCAATCTCAGTTCTTTCAAAATTATCTAACCAAATATTTATTGTAGGGTAAGGAAATTTTTCTTCAAAAAACAGTATAGCAGGCTCAGGGTTTTTAGTATAACCACTAATAATAAATCTTCCATTCTTTACAGTTGTAGTATCTGTAATTTTTTGTTTATTAATATTAAAAACAAAAAGTTTGGCACCATCCTTTACATTTGATACTTTACCACTTATTATATAATTATTTTTATTTTTTTTTGTATTGCAATTTATTAAGGTAATGAGAAGTAATAGTGTTAAATAGCGCATGTATTTTTTTTTAAAGCATTTGCCTTTTTAAAAAGGCAAATGCATATTTAATAATTAAGCTGGTTTATCTTTACAAAGTCCAATAATACGACCTTCGCAATTTCCAGACTTACAATCACTGTTATAATTACAACCACAGTTATTGTCCATTTCTCCCCTAACATAACAGCCATCATCAATAATTACATTTCCTCCAAAAACTTATTTTTGTTCAGCTCTACTTAAGGCTTTACCAATGTTTAAAATTTGTTTTTTCATAATAAATAAATTAAAAAATATATATTTGCCGTGAACATTTAGAGACACTCACAGTATGTGGCTATTCTTCGCGAGAGAATATTTTTATCAAATTAATTTTAATTTGTTAGTTTATATTTAGTAATTTTTCAAGCTCTTTTTCAATCAAGCTATCTTTCTTATAACCAATAAATTCTTTTTGTAAAACACCATTTTTATCGATTAGAAAGCTATGTGGCAATAGTTTTACTCCATATTGAAAAGCTACAGGATCTTTTACGCCTAATAAATTAGAAATATTTTCCCATTTGTAACTATGTTTTTCCGTAGATTTTTTCCAAACATCTTTCTCCTCGTCTAAAGAATAACTTATAATTACTAAATCATCTTTATACTTTTCATTTAAATAAGAAAATTCTTCTTTGTTTTGAACGTGACACCATTTGCACCAATATGCCCAAAAATCTAAAACGATAATTTCACCTTTATAATCAGATAACTTCTTATAATTCCCATTTAAATCTTTCGCTTTAAAATCACGAAACATTTCTCCTATTTTAATTCTTTTACTTAAAATTTGCTTTTTTAATAATTCTCCATTGTTTGATGCTTTTAAGTTATCATCTAAACTATTATAAAAAATTAAAATACTATCCTTAGATATTTTTTCATTAAACCTAAAAAACTCGTCTAGAGTGAAAGCAGTATTAGGGTTTTTAAAAAGGAAATTTATTTGATCCTTTTTTATTGTATCCATGTATTTTTTAAATATTAAATTTTTCTCTTTTTGATTTTTATTGGAATCAAATAATTCATCAATTTTATTGGAATATTTATTTGGTACAACTCTATACTTTTTCAAAACATTATTTACTCTACTGTCTATAACTTTTATATTTTTTTTTGTTTCAAAATTCCCATTTATTACTATATTTTTTGGTTGACCTCCCCAAAAATTAAAACTATACAATTCAGCTCCTGCTTTAGTGTAAAAAGTAAGATAAAATAACCCCTCTTGTATAACAAGTTTTCTATAATTTAAAATAAACTTTTCCTTTAAAGAATAAGTTGAATCGATATTTTGTTTATTTCCTGATTTTTTTAAAATAACTAAGGTACTATCCTTTAGCCCTCTTACATATCCTAAAATAGAAATATTCTTTGAGTCCTCTTTTTTATTTGAAACACATGAAGAGCAAATTAGGATTAATAAAAAATATTTTTTGAAATTTCGCATTACTTTTAAACTTTAAATCTAAATTAGAGATGTAATATAAGAAAAACTATAGCTTTCTAATTTTGAACCATAGTTAACTATTATCATTTATTCACAAAGTCCGTCTCGACCATCATCTGATCTCGTTTTGCAAGACCCACAACATTTTAGGTCTTCATTCGTAACATCTGTTCGACAATAAGCACCTGCACTCAGACAACCTCCCTGATCAGCTGCATCTTCTAATTGATGAAAGCCACCAAAAACTTGTTTTTGTTCTGCCCTATTAAGAGCCTTACCAATGTTTAAAATTTATTTTTTCATAATAAATAAATTAAAAAATTATATTTGCCGTGAACATTTAGAGACACTCACAGTATGTGTCTATTCTTCGCGAGAGAATATTTTTTCTAGTTCAACTTGTATATTATCACCATATTCTAATTTGCGGATAATAATACCATCTTCATTTATAATAAAACTTGTAGGTATTTCATATATTTCGTAATCAATTTGTACCGGATTATTTCCAAAACCTTTCAAATTACTAAAATTAGGCCAACCAATTTCCAATTCTTGACTCATTTTTTTCCACACGGATTTTTGATGATCTAGAGAAAAACTTACAATTTCAAAATTTTTATTTTTATATTTTTCTCTAATTACATGGTAGTTTTTTTTAATTTTCTCTATGCAAGGCGCACACCATCCTGCCCAAAAATCTAATAAAATAATTTTTTTGTCATAGTCAGATAAATTAACTATTTCATCATTAAGAGATCTTCCAGTGATGTTTATGTATTTATCTCTTAGTTTAAGACTTTTTCTAGCTAGAAACTTTTTAAGTGCCTTACCTCTGGGTGATTGTATTAAGTCTCTGTCTAAGAATTTGTAATATTCTTTTAATTGTTTTTTAGATAAAACAGATTTTAACTCAAAAATTTTGGACAGTGAAAAATAGTTATTAGGTTTTTTTATCAAAAAATCATAAGATTTATCATAAACTTTACTTACATACTTTTCATATTCAATTTGGTTAATAACACTATCATTTAGTTTGTTATAAGCATTTCTTCTTTCACTATAATAAAATTCCATTTCTTCATCATATTCAATCGCAATTTTATTTATTAATCGTCCTTTAATATTTTTATTTTGTTCTCTACCGTATTTTATTATACTTAAAGTATCTGACTTTAAATTAATAACGCCTTTTTCTAACCAAAGCATTATAAAAATTTCACTATTTTCTATAGCAATAGCAGCTTCAGCAGGGTAATTTAATTTACCAGTAAATGAAAATTTATTATTAAATACAAAAGTAGTATCAAGTACTTTTTTTGTGTCATAATTAAATAAATAAACTTCGAGGCTATCTTTTAATCCATTGATTTCTGCATTAATAATAAAACGATTATTATTTTTATTACACGAAATAAAAACTATAAAAACTAATAAAATAAATATTTTCTTCATAATAAAATGGTATTTGAAAAAGCCCAATAATGAATTATTGGACTTCGAAATTTAGTTATGGGTTAGTAGCTGCTATACATTTGTGAAACCATTGACTCCCAGATGCAGTCCCTGAACATTTATCAGATGCACATTGAGTGTTTTTGTTACAATAACAACCTAGTGGTAGATCTCCAACTCCTGCATCTCTACATGGACCAGCCATCGCTCCACCAAAAACTTCTTTTTGTTCAGCTCTACTTAAGGCTTTACCAATGTTTAAAATTTGTTTTTTTATAATAATAAATTAAAAAAAATATATTTGCCGTGAACATTTAGAGACACTCACAGTATGTGTCTATTCTTCGCGAGAGAATGTAAGTTAATTGTTAGTAATATATTTTATTTTAGCCTCAAACTTTTTATCAGAAGGTTTTGGTGCATTGTCAGATATTAAAATACCGTTCTTATCAAATAATATATATCTTGGAATTGTTTTCAATTTTAATTCACCATAAAAACTTGCTTGTGGGTAATTGAGAGCTAGGTAATTGTTTTTAGATAATAAATTTTCATCTTTATTTGCCTTGAGCCATTTGTTTTTATCTGTATCAATTGAAATATAAATAAATTCTATATTTTCATCTTTTAATCGATTTTGTAATATTTTTGAACTCGGCATTTCTAATCTGCAAGGAGCACACCAACTAGCCCAAAAATCAATGTAAAGTAATTTTCCTTTATTTTTTCTAAGAACTTCACTTAAAGATATTATTTCACCATTAACATCCATAAAATGTACACTTTTTATATCTTTTTTTAGATTAATATAATCAAGCAGATAATCAGATTTCATTTCATTAATTAAAATAGAATCATTCGTTATTTTTTGAAATTTAAATAAATATTTTTCTAAATCTTGAGATGGAAAATTTTCAGCGATTTCTTTTAAATTATGGTAAAGTATATATTTATCTGTCAAACTAATTATAGTTTTTTTTCTTGCTAATGAATCGTAAATTGCTCTGTTATCAACTCTCCATCCATTGCTTGTTTTTACTGTTTTTGTACCATATTTTTCTTTGTAATATTTTTCAATATTATCTCTGTAAGTATTTAATACTAAAAGCGAATCATTATTGATTAGGACATTATCATTATTGATTATTTTTTTTTCGAAAACAAGTTTATTTTTCAAATAATAGTAATATTTACTATCGAGACTGTTTTTATTATTATTTAAAAAATTTATTTTTTTTTCTAAATTATTATTCAATGAAAGCTTATATTTCATTTCTTCATCTTCATTTCTAAAGTGGTCATTTCTTAAAAAAAAATCCATTGAACTTTGAAGCACTTTGTTTTTTAAATTATATTGTGTTTCAATATTTTGTGTGTTTTCACTGTTTATCTCTACAAAAGGGGCATCATCGTTATATTTGAATATGATAGTATCACCTGTTTTTAAATAATATGAAGAGTTGTAATAATAATGATATTTATGATTGATTATAATATTATTTTTTGTTTTTAATATTATTGTATCCATTTTTAAAAAATTTTTCGGAAAAATTTTTTTCTCTTGAAAGTTACCTTCTTCAATATAAGTCAAAGCTGGATTAACGTTATAAGATGCCATAATACCATTAATTTTAAGTGTATCTTTTTCAAAAGTTCTTTCTTCAAAAATTAATACAACGTCTTCACTTTTAATTTTTTTCTTAAGATTTTTTTCACAAGAGATAAATAATATAGTAGACAGAAATACTAGTGTTATAAAAAATTGTTTCATTTAGTAGTTGTAATAAATATTAATTTAGCCAGCTAGCAGTAGAGCAACCCTCGCAACACCATTGTACACTATCTCCAGTTTCCATAGCTAATTTTACTCTATCAATTCTACCTCTAGACAAACCAGTCCATACTGCTCCATTGATTCTCACTGCACAAGTACCTCCTTGAGATAAACCTCCAAAGACTTGTTTTTGCTCAACCTTACTTAAAGCCTTACCAATGTTTAAAATTTGTTTTTTCATAATAAATAAATTAAAAAAAAATATATTTGCCGTGAACATTTAGAGACACTCACAGTATGTGTCTATTCTTCGCGAGAGAATTTTGTTTAAGACCCAAAGCTTTTTTTGCTTTGGGTTTTTATTTTTTAATTAGTTTCTATCAAATCTTCAATAAAAAATAATAATTCAGATTTTTCATATTGCTTAGGGTATGCTTTTCCATTAATTAAAAGTTCAGGAGTAAAATTGATGTTATTTTCAATACACCAATTCCACCCCCTTTTTAAAATTTCTATTTGAACCTCTTTCTCATTGCACTTTTCCCATTTTTTTAACCATAGATTTGTTTCCATTCCTTTATAAATATCCTTCATTGCTTTTAAGCAAACCTGCTTTCCTTCATTTTTATAAATTTCTAAAATTCTGGTTGTTACTGTAACTCCATCATTTTCTATGTTTTCAGTATTCATATAAAAGCGTATAATTATTTTAACTTCATTCTCATATTTTAAAAGTATGTTTTCTATGACCTCATGCACTGGTCTACAATGTCCACAAAACGGATTTGTAATTACGACGATTTCAAGATTAGCATTCAAATTACCAAATACTACTTCGTTGGTAACTTCAATGGCTGTTTCTAAAGGTTTAGATTTATTTAGCATCGTATGAAAAACATCAAAATTTCTTTGAAATTTAAAAGCCTTAATTTTATCTTTTCTCAAAGTGTTTACTTCAAACAATATTGGTTTAAGGAAACTCCAAAAAAGAAAAGTTAAGGTGGCTATTATTAAAAAAGTAAAAACTTCATTCAATCCAATTTTATAAAAATTATTGCTTTCCAATAAAATAAAGAATGATTGAATCCACAAAACACCCACAATAGTTAAGCAAAGCAAACACCATTTTTTTAAAATGAAATATTGGTAATAAATAGAATAAATTGTTATTGGAAGCGCTATAACACTTATAATAAATGAAGTGTTTGGGTTTTGAATTTGGACAAGGGTTAAAAAGGATAAAATTATAAAGTATAATAAACTAAAGTCACTTAGCTTATAACCTTTTAGAAGTTCTGCCCCTTTAGAAGTTAAAACAGCGTCACAATCTTTTTTTTCTGTACCTCCAGAACAAAAAGCATTTCCTATCGCAGTTTCCAAACCTAATTCTTGCTTTATTATTGCGATGCTAATAAATATACCTATTAATGATAATAAAAAATAAAAAATGTTTGGAAGAGATACCTCTAAATTGAAGAGAAATAAAACAAGGGCAATTGCAAGCCCTATTAATAAAAAATTATTATTTAATAAGTTTAAGTGAGTTGTAACCTCTTTATGCTCTGGTTTCTCAACGGCAACTATTATACCTGTAAATTTCTTAATAAATTGACTGGTACTTAATTTTTCTTTTTTTCGCGCTCCTTTAATAACTGTGTAATTACTTTTGCCTTTTTCTACGGTAACTATTTCTTTACCATTATCATCAATAATCTGTGCAATAAAGCAATCTGGCAATTGCTTTAATGTTTCTATGCTAACAGGAACATCTGCAGCTACATTTTCTATGTTAAAATGATCTAGAACTCCTGTTATTGCGTGTAAACTAGGATAAGAAGGATGACTTTGAACTTGGAAGAACAGCTCTTTTCTATCAAATGAAATCTTATTAAGACTTAATAATTTGCTAATAATCTCTGTTAATTGATTTTTCAAAATACCTTTTTCTTTTTTATTTTTTCTTTTTCTCCTTCCAAATTTGAGAAACTTTTTTCTAATAACCTAAAAAACAACCCATCCGATTTGGACTAGCTGAATTCAGGGATACCCGAAACATACTGTTTTCAGCTAGTCCAAAATGGACGGGTCGACGTATTATTATTTTATTACTTTTGATAAAAAAAAGAAAAATGAAAGAAAAATCAAATGCAAATTCTAAGTATTTTGCAGTATTAGAAAAAATTATTGCCACAAGAGTTGAGTATGGAATTACTCAAATGAATATTGCAGATCACCTTAAATTGGGTGAAGGTGGTTATTTCAAACTAGAAAAAGGAAGAAGTAAATTAGACTTAAAAAGGTTGTTTGAAATTTTAGAATACTTAGAAATAAGCCCAGAAGAATTTTTTAAAGGTATTAAATAGCACAGTTAAAATTATATATAAAGTAAAAACCCAAAACTAAAATAGTTTTGGGTTTTTATGTTTTTATGTTTTTATTTCAAAAAAATAAAAGAATCCGTCTGAGATTGCTTCGTTGTTCCTCCTCGAAATGATGAGAATTATATAGAAGCTTTCATTAACTCTCTATTCATTCTTGCAATGTTGTCTAAAGAAATTCCTTTTGGGCATTCTACTTCACAAGCGCCTGTATTTGTACAGTTTCCAAAACCTTCTAAATCCATTTGAGCAACCATGTTTCTAACTCTATCTGCTGCTTCTACTTGTCCTTGTGGTAATAAAGCATACTGAGATACTTTTGCTCCTACAAATAACATTGCAGAACTGTTTTTACACGTAGCTACACAAGCACCACAACCAATACAAGTTGCCGCATCCATCGCTTCGTCTGCTGCGTGCTTAGAAATAGGAATTGAGTTTGCATCTTGTGTGTTTCCTGAAGTGTTTACAGAAATGTATCCACCAGCATGTTGTATTCTTTCAAAAGAAGTTCTATCTACAACTAAATCTTTCAATACAGGAAATGCTGCTGCTCTAAATGGTTCTATTGTAATCGTATCTCCATCTTTAAACATACGCATGTGCAATTGACAAGTTGTTACACCTCTATCTGGGCCATGTGCTTCACCATTAATATACATAGAACACATTCCGCAGATTCCTTCTCTACAATCATGATCGAAAGCAACTGGTTCATCACCAGAGTTTATTAACTGTTCATTTAAAACATCCATCATTTCTAAAAAAGACATGTGTTCTGAAATCTCAGTCACTTTATAATCAACCATTTGACCCTTACTACTTGAGTCTTTTTGTCTCCAAATTTTAAGTGTTAAATTCATTTTTGTCTTTTATTTGTATGAACGTTGTTTCAATTCAATATCGTTAAACTCTAATTCTTCTTTGTGTAAAACTGCATCTGCAGGTTCTCCTTTATATTCCCAAGCTGCTGCAAAAGCAAAATCTACATCGTTTCTTTTTGCTTCTCCTTTCTGAGGGCCATCTAGCTCTGCAGACTCTTCTCTAAAGTGACCTCCACAAGATTCTGCTCTCATTAGAGCATCTTTAGCAAATAACTCTCCTAACTCTAAGAAATCTGCAACTCTTCCTGCTTTTTCTAATTCAGGATTCATTTCATTTGCTGTTCCAGGAACGGAAACTTCTTTCCAAAATTCTTCACGAATTGCTTTAATTTCTGCCATTGCTTCTGTTAAACCTTCCGCGTTTCTAGACATTCCTGCTTTGTCCCACATTACTTTTCCAAGCTTCTTGTGAAAATAATCTACAGATTTTGTTCCTTTATTATTTACAAAGAAATTTACTCTATCTGTAACTTCTTTTTCCGCGGCTTCAAATTCTGGACTTTCAGTTGAAATTTTTCCTGTTCTAATATCATCAGATAAATAATCTCCAATAGTATAAGGCAACACAAAATAACCATCTGCTAAACCTTGCATTAATGCAGAAGCTCCTAATCTGTTTGCTCCGTGATCAGAAAAATTTGCTTCTCCAATACAATAACATCCAGGAATAGTTGTCATTAAGTTATAATCTACCCAAACACCACCCATTGTATAGTGTACTGCAGGATAAATCATCATTGGCGTTTTATACGGGTTTTCATCTACGATTTTCTCGTACATCTGAAATAAGTTTCCATATTTTGCTTCAACAATTGCTTGTCCTAATTCGTATATTTTTTCCTCTGAAGGGTTTTTAATATTATGAATCTTTGCTTGTTCTGTACCATATCTTGTAAATGCAGATTTAAAATCTAAATATACAGCTTCACCTGTAGCATTTACTCCATAACCAGCATCACAACGTTCTTTTGCTGCTCTAGATGCAACATCTCTTGGAACTAAATTTCCAAAAGCTGGGTAACGTCTTTCTAAATAATAATCTCTTTGTTCTTCCGACAAATCAGTTGGTTTTTTACGACCCTCTCTAATTGCCATTACATCATCAATACTTTTAGGAACCCAAATTCTACCATCGTTTCTCAATGATTCTGACATCAATGTTAATTTCGATTGATAATCACCAGATCTTGGAATACAAGTTGGGTGAATTTGTGTGTAACAAGGGTTTGCAAAGTGCGCTCCTTTTTTATGAATTTTCCAAGCAGCAGTTGCATTAGACCCCATTGCATTGGTAGATAAGAAATATACATTTCCATAACCACCAGAAGCAATCACTACAGCATGTGCAGAATGACGCTCAATTTCTCCTGTAATTAAATTTCTTGCAATAATTCCTCTTGCTTTACCATCAACAATAACAACATCTAACATTTCATGTCTGTTAAACATTTCTATTTTACCACGAGCAATTTGTCTGTTCATTGCAGAATACGCTCCTAATAATAATTGCTGACCTGTTTGTCCTTTTGCGTAAAAAGTTCTAGATACTAAAACTCCACCAAAAGAACGATTATCTAACAAACCACCATAATCACGTGCAAAAGGAACTCCTTGTGCCACACATTGATCGATTATGTTTGCAGAAACCTCTGCTAAACGGTATACGTTTGCTTCACGAGAACGGTAATCTCCTCCTTTTACTGTATCATAAAATAATCTGAAGGTAGAATCTCCATCTCCTTGATAATTTTTTGCTGCATTAATTCCTCCTTGCGCTGCAATTGAATGCGCTCTTCTTGGAGAATCTTGATAAGCAAATGCTTTTACATTGTAACCTAATTCTGCTAAAGTTGCAGCTGCAGAACCACCTGCTAAACCTGTACCTACAACAATAACATCTATATGACGTTTGTTTGCAGGATTTACTAAGTTTATATGATTTTTATAATCTGTCCATTTATCTTTAATTGGACCTTTTGGTACTTTTGAATCTAAAGCCATAGTTTATTAAGATTAATGGTTAGGATTAAAATGATGATAAAGTGCAATAAAAATAAAACCTAATGGAATTATAATTGAATACGCTTTACCAATTGTTTGTAATGTTTTTCTTCTACTTGCATTCGATCCCATAGATTGAAATGCAGATGTAAACCCGTGTGCTAAATGCAATCCTAAAAGAACAAAAGCAACTACATAAGCGCCAACTCTAAGTGGGTTTGCAAATTTATGCACCAATTCTTCGTGGTAACGGAAACCTTCTAATCCTTCTAAAGTACCAGACCAATCTCCTTGAATAAATTTTGTGTTGATTTCTGGAAACCAAAAATCGATAAAGTGTAAAATAATAAAAGCAAGAATTGTTATTCCGCTCCAAATCATATTTCTGCTCATCCAAGATGAATTTGCAGCACCATTATTTTTTGCATAAGAAACATTTCTAGCTCTAGAGTTTTTTAATTCTAAGATAAAACCCATTACAAAATGAAAAACAACTGCAAAAATTAAAACAGGTTGTAATGCAAATTGAACCAAAGGATTTGTGCCCATAAAATGCGAAACTTCGTTAAAAGTATCTGGGCTAAAAACCGATAAAATATTAATTGCTAAATGCTGAAGTAAGAAGAACATTAAGAAAAACGCTGATAGCGCCATTGCTACTTTTCTTCCAATTGAAGATTTAAAAAATCCGCTCATTGTATAAGTTAGTTAAAATTATACTACAAAAATACGGCTAAAGTGGTTGCGCTACAAGGCAATTAGATTATTTTAATACGTATTTAGAACTATTTTAAATAATTACTTCATAGATTGATTAGAAGAAACCAAACATTTTTCATTCTTCCACTTCCCTTTTAATTTTTTTGCGGAAATGATTTTACCTTCACAAGTTAAGAAATTTCCTTTTTCATTTTTTTTAATAATTTTCATTTTTCCTTGATGAATAGCGTTTATAACTCTATAAATCAATCCATTTTTAGATACCTCACTTCCTTTTGTAATTAACTTTAAACCCTCATCGTTATTATGCAAGTCCATTTCAGATGAAATTTCATCTGGCACAACACCATCTTCTAACTTTAATTTTTTATACGTAAGATAGTTATCTTTCTCATGTGCTTTTCCTAAAGAACGAGCGGCTCTTTTACCAATTTCTTGGCGCAATCTTGCCATCCAATATGCATGTCTAAATGCATCTACTTGCCCGCCCGCAGCATCTTTATCTAATAAGTGCGATTTACGAACAGAATCTGCTACGCTATTGGTTTCATTAGAAATTTTTAAAGACAATTTTGCTTTAAAAGGATGCAACAAAACCCATCTTTTTATGGGACCAGATAATTTTAAAAAATTTTTAAAATCAGACTGTCCACTCACAGAAATTGAGAAAGAAAAGAATATAAGAATTAGTGTTTTCCTCATTTTCAAATATAAAAACCTCACAAATTTTAAAAACCTGTGAGGTTTATTTTAGACTCTTATTTATTTTACTTCAAACTCACTTTCAGAGTCACCAACTTTAATTGTATATTTTCCTTTTGGAAGATAAAAAACACCGTTTTTAGCAGCAATTAACTCGACTTTCTTATTGGCTCTTTTGTAAGCTTTTTTCCCTTTATCAGAAAAAGAAACATCAAAAATTGCTTCATTAAAACCTTTTGTTGCTGTTACAGAAACTGCGTTTACCTTTACTTTACCCGCATAAATAGCTACAGTTACTTCGCTATTAGAGTTTACATAAAAAGGAATTGTAACTTCTGGTGTATACGCTGTTCTCCATTGGCTCCAAGAACGTCCCCAACCTTTACTTTTTTTAACATCATCAACCTTAAAAATATGTGTAGCCTTTTCTAAAATTTCTGTTGTAATTTCTTGAAGTGCCGCAACATTTGTTTTGTATAAACTTCTACCATGCGTACCGATAATTAAATCTTTTGCCGTTGGTTGAATTACCAAATCATGTACCGCAACGTTTGGTAAATTCTTACTAAATGCTTCCCAAGATTCTCCGTTGTTGAAAGAAATAAATAAACCATTATCAGTTCCTAAATATAAAATATGCTCATTTTCAGAATCTTCTTTAATTACGTTTACTGCCGAAATAGGAAGATTATTGCTAATACTAGTCCAGGTTTGTCCGTAATTCTCGGAAACATACACATAAGGCATAAAATCATCATATCTATAACCGTTTAAAGTTGCGTAGACACGTTCTTTTTTAAATTTTGAAGCAATAACTCTAGAAACCCATAAGTCTTGTGGCAAGTTATCTGAAACTCTCGTCCAACTTCCGCCACCATTTTTAGTTATATTGATATATCCATCATCTGAACCCGCATAAATTAAACCGAATTGAAACGGACTTTCAGAAATTGAAGTTAACGTTCCGTACGCAACATTTCCTTTCTTTCCGCCAGTTGTTAGATCTCCTGAAATTTCTTCCCAGTCATCTCCTTTGTTTAAAGATCTGTGTAATTTATTACTTCCTAAATATAAAATATCTTGATTGTGTTTAGATAAATGAATTGGAGTTTGCCAGTTAAATCTGTAAGGTTTTTCGTCTTTTTTTGGTGCTGGTTGTATGTAGGTACTTTTTTCAGTTTCTAAATTTAAACGAGAATAATTCCCAAATTGATACCCTGTATATACAATATTAGGATTTCTGTCATCTACTTGCACCTGCATTCCGTCTCCGCCCATAATAGACTTGTAAGGGTTTTGACCAGATTGATGCCATCTTTTATCCATTTTTGCATTGTGTGAACCAAACCAAACACCATTATCTTGCATACCACCATACACATTATAGTCTTTCTGATTGTCTGCGTACACAGAATAAAATTGCCCAACAGCCGCGTTATTTAATTTCACCCAGCTTTCACCATCATCATAAGAAATATTTAAACCACCATCATTACCATCTAATAAATGACCGCTTTTTTTAGGGTTTACCCACAATGCTTGATGATCTGAATGTACATTTTCTTTACTGATAGACGTAAATGATTTACCACCATCTTTCGATTTTATAATAGAAACACCTAAAACATAAATACCATTCTCATCTTGTAAATCAACTCTAATTTCTCCGAAAAAATATCCATAAGAACTGTAAATACCATCTAAATAATTGGTATGTGTTTTTTGCCAATTCTTACCACCGTTGGTGGTTTTAAAAATCTCTGCGCCAATAACTGGCTCTTCAAAAACTACAGCCATTTCATCTTCTAAAAAAGCCATTAATTCTTTTGGTTTTACACCACCTGGTCTTAAAAGTTGTTTTGCATTTTCTGCTCTAAATTTCTCCTGAAAACCATGTGCTTTCAAATAGCTGTCTAATGTTTTATTTCTAAGTGCTAAAACATCTGCAGAAGTAAGGTTCTTAAATTGTTCTTTTGTAAAGTTAAACGCAGCTTTATCACTTTCTGGCGCTCTTCTATATTGACTATCATGTAAAGCATATACTGTATTTTCATTAAAAACAGCTAAACCAATTCTACCAACACCACTTCCTGTAGGAAAACCACTATTGTCTGCAATTTTTGTCCAAGAACTTCCTGCATCTGTACTTTTGTAAATTCCAGAGTTACTTCCGTTTCCAACAAAATCCCACGCTTTACGTTCTCTTTCCCAAGCAGCAGCATACATAACATTAAAATTATTTGGTGCATGTTGCACGTCTATAATTCCGGTATCATTATTAATAAACAATGTTTTATTCCATGATTTTCCACCATCAGTTGTTTTAAAAACACCACGAGTTGCGTTTGAAGAATATAAATGACCAATTGCACCAATAACTACTTCATCCGGATTATTTGGATTCATTAAAATTCTACCAATATGATGCGAATCTGGCAAGCCAACATTTACCCAAGTCTTCCCTTTATCTGTAGATTTTAAAATACCGATTCCGGCATAACTAGAGCGAGAAGAATTATTTTCTCCTGTACCCACCCAAATTGTTTCTGAGTTCCAATCTACAGCAATATCACCAATATTTTGTGTTGGCGCATTGTCTAAAACTGGCGTAAAAGTGGTTCCATTATTATTTGTATACCATAAACCACCAGAAGCATACCCAACATAAAATTCTGTGGTATTCTTGGGGTTTACATCTACATCTACCACACGACCACTCATTACTGTTGGTCCAATACTAGTAAAGGCTACATTTTTTACCAGTGAAGATTTCATCATTTGAGATTTCTTCTGTATAGATTGTTGAATAATTTCTGAACTTGTAGGGTTTTGAGCAACTAATGTTACCGAAAAGCATAGTAATAAAAACTTGAAAATGGATTTCATAAGAAATAATATTTGATTAAGAAACGATGAAATTACTACTTGTAAAATCAATATCAAAAAAATTAACATAAAAAGGATTTTTAAGAACTATTCTTCTTCAATTTTAAAGAATGTATCTTTGCAGGCTGAAACAACTACATAAAGTTGCTTTCATAAATATTATTTATGACATTTAAAGATTTAGGTTTATCTCCGGCATTGGTAAAAGCAGTTGAAGAGAAAGGATATACCAAACCATCACCAATACAAGAAAAGGCAATTCCACATATATTAGAAGGAAAAGATATTTTAGCTTCGGCACAAACTGGTACAGGAAAAACTGCCGGTTTTACATTGCCTGTTTTACAACATTTAGTAGAAACAAAACACCCAAAATACAGACCTTTACGTGCATTGGTTTTAACACCAACCAGAGAATTGGCTGCACAGGTTCATGACAACGTTAGAGAATACAGTAAATATGTAGACATAAAATCTGCTGTAGTTTTTGGTGGAGTGAACGCAAAACCACAAATTGCGACTCTAAGAAGCGGTGTGGATATTTTGGTAGCAACCCCTGGTAGATTATTAGACTTACACGATAGAAAAGCAGTTTCTTTTAAAAGGGTTGATATTTTAATTCTTGATGAAGCAGACAGAATGCTAGACATGGGTTTTGTTAGAGATATTAACAAAATTATTAGTTTTATGCCTACAAAGCGTCAGAATTTAATGTTTTCTGCAACGTTTTCTAATGATATTAAAAAATTAGCTTCAGGAATTTTAAGAAATCCTGTTTCTGTTGAAACGGCTCCGCAAAATTCAACAGCAAAAAAAGTAACTCACAAAGTTTATAAGGTTGATAAAAACAAAAAAACTGAGTTTACAATAAAATTAATTAAAGACAATAATTGGAACCAGGTTTTAATCTTTACAAGAACAAAACACGGTGCTAATAAATTGACTGAAAAATTAATAAAATCTGGAATTTCTGCTGCAGCAATTCATGGAAATAAAAGTCAAGGTGCTAGAACAAAAGCTTTAAAGAATTTTAAAGACAATTCTATTAAAATTTTGGTAGCAACAGATATTGCTGCCCGTGGTTTAGACATTCCTTTATTACCTCATGTAGTTAATTTCGAATTGCCAAATGTGCCAGAAGATTATGTGCACAGAATTGGTAGAACAGGAAGAGCTGGTGCAGCTGGGGAGGCAATTTCTTTGGTTTGTAGTGAAGAAAGTGAATACCAAAGTGAAATTGAGAAATTACTAAAAGAAAAATTAGAATCTACTATTGTAGAAGGTTTTGAGCCTACGGATACAGATGCTCCTAAAAGAGCTGCTTCACAAAGTAAAGGTTCTTTTGGTAAGAAGACTAAATCTCAAGGAAACAAACCAAAAAGCAAGCCTCATTTTAAAGGGAACAAACCTTCTGAGCCTTCTGGAAGAGGAAGAACTAGCGCACCTAAAAAGAAGCGTTATTAACAAATAAGAAACAAAATTAACTTTATACAAATACCCTTTTCTGTTTTCAAAAACAGAAAAGGGTATTTAATTATTAGCTAAGTTGTATCTCATTCTAAGTTCCTCTTAATTATTCATACCTTTGTATTTCAACAAAATTTTTTAGTATGAAATACCATAAAATAGACGCACAATTATATATAAAAAATCGTAAAAACTTTGCTTCTGCAATGAAGCCAAATAGTTTAGCAATTTTTAATTCTAATGATACCTACCCAATAAGTGCAGATAGCACGATGCCATTTGAGCAACATAGAGATATTTTGTATTTAAGTGGTGTAGATCAAGAGGAAAGTGTTTTAATGTTGTTTCCAGATTGTCCGAATGAAAACTTACGTGAAGTTTTATTTGTAACAGAAACCAATGACCATATTGCGGTTTGGGAAGGAGCCAAATTAACCAAAGAAGCAGCTTTAGAAACTTCTGGAATAAAAACTGTTTTTTGGTTACAAGATTTAGAAAAAGTATTGTTCGAAATGTCTTCTTATTGCGATACTCTTTATATTAACACAAACGAACATTATAGAGCAAATACCGCAACAGAAACACGTGAAGATCGTTTTACAAAATGGTTATTAGCAAAATATCCTGCGCATTCTGTAGCAAAAAGTAATCCTATTTTACAAAGATTACGTGCTGTAAAAGATCCTATTGAGTTAGATCTAATGCAAAATGCTTGTAATATCACAGAAAAAAGTTTCCGTAGAATTTTAGATTTTATAAAACCAGGGGTTTGGGAATATGAAATTGAAGCAGAATTATTACACGAGTTTATAAGAAACCGTTCTAAAGGATTTGCATACACGCCAATTATTGCTTCTGGAAATAATGCAAATGTTTTACATTATATAGAGAATAATCAGCAATGTAAAGCTGGTGATTTAATTTTGTTTGATGTTGCCGCAGAATATGCAAATTATAAAAGTGATTTATCTAGAACAGTACCTGTTTCTGGTAAATTCTCTGACAGACAAAAAGCAGTTTACAACGCAGTAAATCACGTTAAAAAAGAAGCTACAAAATTATTAGTTCCAGGAACTTTATGGAAAGAATACCATGTAGAGGTTGGAAATATTATGACTTCAGAATTACTAAAATTAGGTTTATTAGACAAAGCTGATGTTCAGAATGAAGATAAAAATTGGCCTGCTTACAAGAAATATTTTATGCATGGAACTTCGCATCATATTGGTTTAGATACACATGATTACGGACTTTTACATGAACCAATGCAAGCAAATAATGTATTTACCGTAGAACCTGGAATTTACATTCCTAAAGAAGGTTTCGGAATTCGTTTAGAAGATGATGTAGTTGTGCAAGCAGAAGGAGAACCGATTAACTTAATGGGAAATATTCCTATTGAAGCAGATGAAATTGAAGATATAATGAATAGTTAAATCTTGAAATAAATCTTTGAAAGCGAGTTGAAAAACTCGCTTTTTTTTGTGCTAAATTTTAATTATTGACCGACAAACTCAATATCACTTAATGTTTTCATAAACGATATAAGGTTACTTTTCTCTTCTTCCGTAAGTGCAATTCTATTTTCATTATCTTTAAAAAAAGGATCTAAATTATTTGCTTCTAAAACGCCATTGTCTAAATAATCTAGAACCTCTTTTAAGCTAGTAAATTGCCCAAAACTCCCATAAGGAGCAGTATACTCTATGTTTCTTAATGAAGGTACGCGAAAACGCATATAATCATCTATTTTTCCAGTAACTCTAGATCTTCCTCCTTCTTCTGTATCAGGATTTATAGGAAATCCGATATTTCTAAAACTCTGGTCTGTAAACAACTCTGAACTATGACAACTTGTACATTTTTCTTTAAAAATGGTATAACCCCTTGCTTCATCATCTGTAAAATACTCACCTTCATTTCGTTGTACTTTATCATATTTACTGTTGGCAGAAATTAATGTGTATTCGTATTGAGCAATACTGTTGTAAATTCTTTCCCCTGTTATTTTATCATCACCAAAAGCATTGTAAAAAAGATTGATATAATCTTCTTCAATTTCTAACTTACCAATTACTTCTAAAATAGAAGAATCCATTTCTTCATGTGTAATAATAGGAACTAGAGGTTGACTTTCTAAAACTTGTTTATTTCCATCCCAATTATAAAATTTCATAAATGCTAAGTTTTGAATTGGTGGCGTATTTCTAAATCCAACTCTTCCATAAATACCGATGGCTTGTGTTGTATTATCTGTAAACGCATTTTCTTGAAGGTGGCAACTAGCGCAAGAAATTGTGTTATTTGCACTTAGTTTTTTATCAAAAAAAAGTTTTTTACCTAATTCAACTCCGTATTTTGTGGGTTTATTGATGTAAAATGAATTGTTTAATTCTGGAAACTCTACAGGTATATTTACTTCAATTTCTGGATTATCGAAAATAAAAGGCTCATAAACATCTTCTTTAGTACAAGATGAAATTAGAAATAAGCTTAAAATACTCATTAATAACTTTTTCATTTTAATTATCTCTTAAAAAAAATGCAGCTTGCAATGTTTCATTGAAGCTGCACTTAAGTTTATAAATTTAGTTTACGTTTTCAACAGAAAACATTTCTTTAATATTTTCGACAAAAACGATCATATTATTAGAAGTATGCATACTTGGTGTTGCATTATCAGCACCTAATACAACGTCTGTTGCTCCACTTAATAAATAATCGAAATCTACTTTTATTGTAATTTTAGGAGAGTTGCTTCCTACTTTAGCATTTGTAGTAAGATTTAAGGTAACATCTCTATAAGCATCTACACCTTGGTTATCATCAATTGTACTACCAGAATGGAAAGATAATGCTGCATTATCATTTCCGTAAAAACCTTCAATTTTTGTAAAACGGTATCCAGTTCCCCATTCCCAGTGCATTTCTGTGTCATTTGCACCAGCTGCTGCATAAAAATTAGGAAAACTCTCTTGGTTTAAAGTGTTTAATTCTGTTTTCACTCCTAATCCAAATTTTATTTGGGTATAATTTGCCGTAGGAATATCATTTAAAACATATTGTAATGTTTCTGGTTTAGATTGATCAACTACTGTTGCACCTTCATCTAAATTGTTAACATTGTAAGGAATTTCTATTCCATCTGCTCTTATAAGACGAATGTTACTAATTACATATTTTAATTCAGAAAAATGATGAACTTGTCCCTCTGTAGAAGTATTTACCGTTGCATCTGCAGCAGTAGCATCACCCACAATAATTGTAGTATCGTTAAACGTGTTGTTAAACTCTAATGTTACATTGTTTGCAACAGGGATACTATCTTCATTACAAGAGACGATTGATAATGAGATTACTGATAATAAAAGGTACTTTTTTAAATTTTTCATTTGTTTTAATTTAGTTATAATGATTACTTTATTTAGTTATTAATATTTAAAAATTTATTTTTAAGGATGTAAAAATATTACGTCCCATTCTGGGGATATTTCCCCAATCTGCATAAGTGCTATAATATTCGTTAAATAGGTTTTCTGCACCCACTTGAAAAACCATTTTGTAATCTTGAATTTTAAAATTGTAATCTGCAGAAACATTCCAATTTTTGTAAGATGGTGTTTCATCTTCTCCGTATTCCGGACTGTAATGACTTTGTTTTAAATCTCCATTTAAGGAAGTTCTAAATCCGAATTTTTTATGAGAAAAATGCAATGAAGTTTGATAACTTAACGGACGGATAAATGGTAAGTTCTTTTGATTATCATCTAAACCTCTCGCGTAGGTTATCGTTCCTTTCCAATGTAAATTCTGTAAAATGGTATAATTGGTATTTATTGAGAAATTAAAAAGTGTTGCATAATCTAACGATGTATATCCTTTAACACCAACAGATTGATAATTCATTGGGCTTCCTAAACTTAAGATTCTTCCTATAATATAATTCTGAATATAGAAGTAGTTTACTTTGGTGTTGATGCTTATTTTTTCGTTTTCGAAACCAGCGCTTGCATTCATTTCATAAGAAATCTCGTTTCTTAAATCAGGATTTCCGATGTAATCGTAACGATCGAAACTATTGTAGATATAATACCCATAACCTTCGGATACAGAAGGAGCTCTGTGCCCATAACCTCCGCCAGCAGAAAGATTAAAATTACCTAGATTTACGTTATACCCCGCGTGTAAACTTGGTAGAAACCTTGTTTTTTCTTGTGGTGTTCCTGGATGAAAAATCCAGTTGAATTCTACGTATTTAGAATAATTGTAATTGACACCTAAAGTTCCTCCAAAAGTCAATTGACTGCTATCTGAAATATCCCAATAATTATTCATAGAAAGGCCAGCATAAGTTGTGGTAACCCAAGGCCAACTATAGGCAAACATGGTTCTTTCGCTTCTGTCTTGCGGATACATTCGCATTTCTGCAATCGATAAATTATTGTAGGCGTTTAACTGTATTTCTGATGCATAATTTTCACTGTTTAGATTCACTTTAGAAACCAATCCATAGGTGGTGCTCCAACCTGGCATGTCCATGTGCACCAAGTTTTCCGGACGTGTGGTATCATCCATGTAATGCTCTACAGCGTTAAAATAGACTTTGGTATCCCAAACTTTTATGATGCCTTTTTCAAAAAATTGTTTGTAGGCAACAGACGTAATTAAAGCTCTAGAAAGAGATAAATCCATTGGTAATGCAGGAAAACCAACCTCTTTTGCTCTATCAAAAATAGCATCTACTCTTACAGAGGATAAATCACTTGTTTTATAAGCAACACCTAAGGATGCATTTAATTTCTCGTATTGAGAGTGGTTTACTTCGTGGTTATTCCCGTCGCTATAATTTTCTGCTTTTCGGTTAGAAATACTTCCATCCACAACCAATTTATCATTGGAATAAGAAACATTGGCAAGGTTAAAAAACTGACTATTATTAAACTCAAAACCTGTTTGATAAGCACCACTCCATTTTCTTGCAAAACCGAATGCAGTACTCTTTCTTTTCAAATCGATACTTCCTGCTATAGTTGCTCCATGTAAACTTCCTGCTTGACCTGATTTTATATCAACCTCAGAAATATTATTACTTTCCAAATAAGAAGTTATCGGATCCATTTTATCGCTACAAGCACCAAAAACATGCATGCCATCTATGGTAACCATAGAACGCTCCGTACTCATATTATTCAACAAAGGTTCCCAAGCATAAGCACCACGTTTAATAAAACTGATGTTATCTGAAGAAGCCAAAAACTCATCAACAGAAACAGCCATTTTCATATCTGTTTCTATTTTCTTCTTTTTTGCAGCAATAATTACAATTTCATCCAAGACACCTCCTAAACTATCCCTTTTTTTGGGTACAGTTTGCGCGTTTACAAATGTTACTAATAAGAGTAATAGTATTGTTATTTTTTTCATCGCTTTAAAATAATATGTCAATAAAAAGTTCTCCTTTTTCACCTTCAATCCCCGGAGTAAACTCTTTAGAAACTTCAGTTCCTTTTATGATTACATTATTTTCATTTTTTAGGATGAAATTCAGTGTCCAATTTCCTGTCATTGTATAATTAACAATACCATGATATAAACCATCGGTTTGTTGTTCTAGATCTTGGTTATTGAGAGATGAATGATTTCCCATAGAAGATTCTGGCATTCTAGGATCTATTAGTAACGTATGTGCATCTACAATTGAATACGAAAACTGAGAAGCATCTGGAAAAACAACTGCCGTAGCTGTAGGTTTATTGTACTTGTAAATACCTGCAAGCAAATCGTTTTGTGCAACACTTGGGCTTTGAGGAGCAACAAGCGCAATAAAATATTGTTCATTGTCATTTCCTGTAAAAGCAGTCATGTTCAGGTTTTTATTTGTTTGTGTTTCTACAGAAATAATTTGATTTACAGCATGTGTTTTATCGCTATCCGTAAAACCGATATATAACTGCCAATCTACTGTAGAACTACTTTCACTAGTAAATACAACATATCCTAAATAATATGCTTCTGCTGTATCATAGAACAAATTATACCCATGCGGACAAGAAATTTTATTGCCGTTGGCATCCGTCATTATTGGTAGAAAAGTAACTTTAGAACTGTCTAAAAACACATCAGTTAGCGTGTTGTTAATCTTTAGACGCACTTCGTTATAACCTTTATATAAAGTACCGTTTAAAGCTTCTATACTAACGGTATAATCTCCACTAATTATTGAGGTAACTTCTTCGAACTCTATATATTCGGTAGTTTCAACGTTTAATTCTGCTTCGTAATCCGTTTTTTCTAGGGTACAAGAAGTAATCACAATAAAAATTGCAATTACAATTAAATGTAAATGTTTCATTATTTATTGATTGTTTAAAATTATAGTAGCATGAATGATCTAACAGAGATTAAAAAAACATCTGGTATCATTTAGCACATACAATTGTTACAATTGCATCATTACTACTAAAAAGAAATAGATTAAGGAACTCTTAAAAAGTGTATAGTATTTTAAATACTATTTAAAAAATATGTTGTTCTATTCTATTTTGAATATCTATAATCAAAAGAATGGATATTAAACATCTAACTAAATATATCTATTTAGTTAAACAACAGTTGTAGTTAAGAGTCTCTTATGAGATAAAGAAATTAAACGAGCGGTGGGTGGAAAACAAAACTTGTAAAATGAAATTTGTAAATTCTATTATATAAAGATTCTATTTTTAGATTTTCTTCTTTTGATAAAAGAAAACCATAATTAAGATTAGTCTCTTGAAAATAAACAACAGAATATTCTAACGAAAAAGATTGGCCTTTTTTATTACTGCTTTCAGAATCGCCTGCTTTAACTATTTGTTTTGCTAAGTAGCATTTTCCGTTACACTCTAATTCTGGCTTATCTATATTTTCACAAAGTTCATTTTTAATAAAATCATAAAAAGCAGCATACTCCAATAATGGAAGGATAGGCTTTAAAAGCAAAAATAAAGACAAAAAAATTGCTGCTGTTTTCACAAAGCAAATATCTTATTTTTTTTTTGATGTACCTAACCTCCGGTTATTTATAATCAACCAAAGGTTAGTAATATATTATTTTTACACAATAAAACTACTTGCAATTCTTTACTTAAAATTACTCACGGAAATTTTAATATTTACTTTTGCGTTTGCAAAATATAATTCTACATTCATATAAAGAAATACCCCAAAGTTTAAAACCTCTTGTTATTTTTATATTGAATTATTTTCTTAAACCTATAAAGATGTAATAAAACGAATGGTTTGATTATTAAAAATTTCTGGTTGCTCTACGTTTACAACATGTCCACAGTTATCAATTACGTAAAGTGAAGATGTAACATGTTTCGAAACAATATTTTTTATCGATGGTAAAAAAAGATGATCTTCTGCACCCATTACATATAATGTAGGAATCTCAATCTCTTTTGTTCTAAAAAAACGCAAAAGTGGGTTAATTTCTGAAGTTAATTTAAACCAACGCAAAAATTCTTTTTGATATAACTTCTTTGCTTCGTTTACAAACAACAGTCTCGAATTTTTATGATTTTTCTTCGGCATTATAATAAATGCGAAGAGCTTGTAAAGCATCATGTAAGGTACCACAGACTTAAAGATGTTACCAACTTTCATTAAAACTTGAGAACGAAAATTCATCTTTATAATTGCGCCACCCATTATCATACTTTGTACCAATTCTGGTCTTTTTTCTGCAAGATTTCGAATTAGTATTGTTCCTAAAGAAATACCAATAAAATGAGACTTTTCAATTTTTAAATGATCAATAACCTCAACAATATCTGCAGTAATAGAATCGAACGTGTATTTTGTTTTAAAGGTATCTTTTAGCTTTGGTTTGCTATTTCCATGACCTCGTAAATCTAAGATTAAAACGTTAAAATGCTTTTTAAAATCTCGTACTTGTTTGAACCAAATAGAGCTGCTTCCTCCTGCTCCGTGAACAAAAGTTACCCATTTTTTTGAAATTTCATGAGGATATGAATAGTAATTTAACAGCTTATTTCGATTTTAATTTCAAACAAAAATAACTATTTAAAACTTAGCATTAAAAACTTTAACTTTCTTGCTTATTTTATATAAATAAACTTACGATTTCTAAATTAAAATTATACTGAATAAAAATATTTCCAAATCTATAAAGGATAAACTTATCTTTTATTGTAACTTTGCATTTTATTAAAATTAATGTATGTTTTCTAAAACGTGTGAATATGGTTTAAGAGCGGTTATTTTTATTGCTCAACAAGCCAAAACAGATAAAAAAGTAAGTATTAGCGCTATTTCTGAAGCAATAGATTCGCCTCAAGCTTTTACTGCAAAAATTTTACAGCAGCTTACAAAAAATAAAATAGTACAATCTATTAAAGGTCCTTATGGCGGCTTTTTTATTGAAGAAGAAAACTTAAAAACAATTGCATTAAGTAATATTGTTCAGGTTTTAGATGGAGAAAGTATTTACACAGGTTGTGGCTTAGGACTGCATCAATGCAACGAAGAAAAACCTTGTCCTTTGCATTTCAAATTTATTGAAATTAGAGAAAACCTAAAAAAAATGCTAGAAAACACTACATTATTAGAGCTTTCAACAGATAAAAACCTAACTGACTACTACTTAAAGAACTAAAAAAAAAATTACCTTTATAAAGGATAAAAAGACCCTTTTTTCTTATTTAAAATAACTTAAACCAAATATTATGATTACAGCCTCATTAACAGCAAACTTAAATTACACGAAAGATAAGCCAGAAATTACACTGCTTATGGAAACAAACTCAACAAAAGAAATACGAATTGTAATGCGTAAAAGCCAAGAAATGAAAGAACATTCTGCACCAAAACCAATTGTTGTAGAAATCTTTGAAGGTGAAATCCTTTTTGGTGTTAACAATAAAGAATTACAATTAAAAAAAGGAGATTTAATTGCATTAGACGCAAATGTACCGCACAACTTATTCTGTGAAAAAGATGCAATTGTTAGACTTACAATTGCAAAAGCAGACTCAATAAACAGGGTAAATAATGTTATTTCTTAATGTTTAAATAAATATAAAATGAAAAAAATTTGGATCGCATTTATAAGCGTAATCGTACTCTCTTTTGCAGTACTAATTTGGGTGGGAACAGAAGTGTATCAAAAACAACCACCAATTCCTGAAAAGGTTTTAGTTAAAGATACAAATGAAGTGTTCTATACTATTGAAGACATACAGATCGGACAAAATGTATGGGAATCAATTGGAGGAATGGAAGTTGGCTCAATTTGGGGCCATGGAAGTTATGTTGCACCAGATTGGTCTGCAGATTGGATTCATAGAGAAGCTGTTTTTATGCTAGAACTTTGGGCTAATAGAGATTTTAATAAGCAATATGAACAATTAGATGTAGAACAAAAAGCAGCAATAAAGGCTCGTTTAATAAAAGATATTAAAACAAACACCTATAATTCTGCTACAAAAACAATCGTTATTTCTAAAGAAAGGGTTGCTGCAATAAATAATAATATTCAGCATTATAGTAAGGTTTTTTCTGAAGGAAATGAACGATACGCAATACCAGAGGGCGCTTTAAAAGATGAAACAAAACTAAAGCAGTTAAACGCTTTTTTCTTTTGGACTTCTTGGGCTGCCAGTACAAATAGACCAGAAAAAGATTATACCTATACTTCTAACTGGCCACACGAACCTTTAATAGATAATAATATTACAGATGGTTCTATCATTTGGTCTGGTTTATCAATTGTATTGTTACTTGTTTTTATCGGAATCTTAACTTTCTACTATTTAAGAAACCATGAAAAAGGAGAAGCTTTAACAAAACCAGACAAAGATCCTTTGGCAAACATGCAGTTATTCAAATCTCAAAAAGCTGTTTTAAAATACTTTTTTGTCATCTCTTTACTAATTGGTTTACAAGTAATTTTAGGCGTTATAACGGTTCATTATACCGTTGAAGGGCAAAGTTTCTTTGGCTTCGATTTATCAAAATATCTACCTTATTCTGTAAGTAGAACTTGGCATACACAATTAGCTGTTTTCTGGATTGCTGCAACTTGGTTGGCAACAGGATTATTTTTGGCACCGATGATTTCTAAAAAAGAAATGAAATATCAACTTTTTGGAATCAACTTTCTTTTTGTAGCACTAATCGTTATTGTGTTTGGTTCTATGTTGGGTGAATGGTTAGGCGTTCATCAATTTTTAGATTTAACAACCAACTTTTTCTTTGGCCACCAAGGATATGAATACATGGATTTAGGTAGATTCTGGCAAATATTTTTAGGAATCGGACTTGTTTTATGGGTGGTAATGGTAAGTAGACATATTATCTATGCGATTCGTAAAAATGATGAATCGAAACATTTGTTAATCATCTTATTAATATCTGTCATGGCAATTGGTATGTTTTTCTTTTCTGGATTAATGTATGGCGAAAACAGTAGTTTACCTGTAATTAATTATTGGAGATGGTGGCTAGTTCATTTATGGGTAGAAGGATTTTTTGAAGTTTTCGCAACCGTAGTAATCGCATTTATTTTTTCTAGAATGGAAATAATTTCACCAAAAACTGCTGGTAGAGTTTCTGTAGCATCAGCTTCTATCTTTTTAGCGGGTGGAATTATAGGTACTTTACATCATTTATATTATTCTGGCACACCAATTCAAGCAATTGCTTTGGGAGCAACTTTTAGTGCTTTAGAAGTGGTACCATTAACTTTAATGGGTTTTGAAATTAGAGAAAATTGGAACCTTTTAAAAAGTAAAGAATGGATTCAGAATTATAAATGGCCAATATTCTTCTTTATTGCTGTTTCTTTTTGGAACTTTTTAGGAGCTGGAGTTTTTGGTTTCTTAATTAATCCACCAATTGCATTGTATTATATTCAAGGTTTAAACACAACTGCTGTTCATGCACATACCGCTTTATTTGGCGTGTACGGAATGCTAGGAATGGGCTTTATAATAATTTGTTTGCGTTTTTATTCTGATAGAGTTTGGAATAGTAAAAAACTAAAAAGAGCCTTTTGGTGTCTAAACATTGGTTTGGTAGCGATGGTGGTATTAAGTTTATTACCAATAGGAATTATACAAGCGTATACTTCTATTACAGAAGGGTATTCTTTTGCAAGAGAATCTGATCTTTTATACTCACCAACCATACAAACCTTAAAATGGATGAGAATGATTGGAGACATTATTTTCTCTGTAGGGATTTACTATTTCTGTTGGTTTACTATTGATGAAGTAATTTACAATTACAAACGAAAAAAATAATTTTATAAAAAAAGGCGAACAGTAATGTTCGCCTTTTTTAATTAATTGAATTTAAAAAACTACTCTACTATAAGAGTGTATTGTGGTGTTGGGTTTAAAGGACAGAAATAAACATATTCTCCTTTTTTAAGCGTTACTGTTTTAGAGTTCTGCTTTGTGTTGTTCTTTACTTGTTCGGTTACGTAGGCGTTCTTAAGATGTGCTTTTACGTCCGATTTTGGTGCTAAAACAAAACCTACATTATGACCAACATTGTTGTTTGCGATTTCAAAAATATAAGTTCCTTCAGATAACGTAATTTGTTTCTGAGTAAATTCACCTTTTGTTTGTTCTAAAGAAACTGTTTTTACATCTTGTGCATTTGTGTTAAATGCAAATCCTAAAACGATTACTAAAATTGCGATTACTTTTTTCATGATTGCTCTGTATTACTAATTATTAAAAAATTGATTATTTATTAAATTGTTGTTGCTGTTTATATTGCTTGTGCTACCGGAAAATCTACTGCAACATCTGTTGTTTTGTGAAAGTAATTGGTAATTGTAATTTCACCTATTAAAATAATTGCATCTGCCAAGTTTCCTTTTGTATAACCTACTGCATATAAATTTTCTACTGATTCTGGTGTTGCTGCACCTCTATTTTCTGCTACACTTTTAGAGAAGTTAGCTAGTGCATTTAATTTTGAGTCAAAAGAAGCGTTACCAGCTCTTAATTCTAAGATTTGCGCTTCTGTAAAACCGTTCATTTTACCAATTGCAGTGTGTGCAGACAAACAATACACACATTCGTTTACTTGACTTACTGCTAAATTGATAACTTCTTTTTCTTTTGCTGAAAAACTTGTTTTACCGTTTCCGATAGCCAAAAAGTTACCCAATGCAGTTTCACTGTGTGCAAATGCTGCGTATAAATTTGGTACAAAACCCAATCCTTTTTCTAATTGTGTGAAAATTGCTTAGTTATTTTCTGATACTTCTTCTTTTGTTGGAACATTAAATGTGCTCATAAGTTCTATTTTTAAATTGTTTTATTGTTAATTTCTAACTCTTATTTTATGCTTTGCATTCACAAAGTTCTTGCTCTGGGTTTTGATCATCATAGGTTTGATATCCCCAACAGTTCGGACATTGTACGTTTTCTATTGTTTTCATATTCTTATTTTTTTAATTGTTATTGTTTGATGCTGCAAAGATGCAACCGATAGCAACCTTAAAAATTGGACAAAAGTTCCTTCTGTTTGGACAGCTAAAAATAGTTGGCAAAAATGCACGCGTGAAGGATAGAGCAAATTGTTTGAGCTCTTTTTAAGTTTGATAAAACTTTAAAAAGCGAGTTGCGAAAGCCTGACCTGATAAGGGCACGCCCAAATAAAATATAAATGAAGAGTTATTAATTTAAACGGATTTCTAATATTCCTTTTTAAACTGAAGCGGAGATTTTAAAATTGCCTTGGTAAAGAAACGTGTAAAATATGCAGGATCGTTAAAACCAAGTTCGAACGCGATTTCTTTTACAGATTTATCTGTGTAAATCAATTGGCGTTTAGCCTCTAACAAAATGCGGTTTTTAATAAAGTCTGATGGCGTTTTTGCCCCCAATTTCTGAAAGTGTTTGGTAATAGATTTAGGCGAAAGTCCTAATCTGTTTGCATAGTCCGTTACCGAGTGCATGGTTTTAAAATTCTGTTCTACCAACAGACTAAAATCTTTAAAAAGACGGGTTTCTACATCTTCTTTAATCACATGATTTTCCTTTTTTACACGAACTGCAGAAATAATAAATTGCTTTAAATACGATTGCAACATATCGTATTGTGCCGTTTCATTTTGTTGAAATTCTTCGATTAAACTATCTAAAATAAAGTTGAGTTTTGCCGTGTCTTTTTTGCAAGGTTTTACAAACGGAGTTTCGTAGATATTGTTGAATAGAATTCCGTTACACGCCACTTCTTGATCGTGGGTTTGTATGCAGTAAAAATCTTTTATAAAACTTAATTTGTAAGCGGTTTTTATTTGCTCGGAATCTACTGTAAATACTTGCCCTGGAGACAAGAAAAATAGCACATTATCATTAAACGTGTATTGTTCGAAATCGATATTATACGTTCCTTTTCCTTCTTGAATCCAATAAATAGAATACGTATTTTGTTGCACAGAATGGTCTATGGTACAGGCTTTTTCAAACTGAACGGTACTTACAGAAAAGGTTTCCTTAAAAGAATATTTTACGATGTCTTGAACTGCCATATTTTGTTTTGTAGTTTGTTGGTCGTAAAAAGTGGTGGGAACTTTACGTTTTGTTTCTAAATGTAATTTAGAGTTTTTTTGTTAGAACAAAGATAATTAGATTTTCACCAAACCTTCCCTTCTTTAAACCCTATTGACCAAACCTATAGCACATCATTTACATAAATTAAACCTAAATGTAAAGTTGATTCAATTTTTAAAAAAACAAATTTATTGACTTACATCAAATTATTTGACTTATGATAGCATTAGTTTTGCTATCGAAAATTAAATATAATTTAAGATGGTACTTACAGAATTAGATACATTAAAAATGTTTGGTAATGATAGTAAAGAACGGTTAGAAAAAGCATTTATACATCTTCAAAATGGAAATGGAATTATCTTAATGGATGATGAGGATAGAGAAAATGAAGGAGATTTAATATTTTCTGCTCATAATATGACAAACAATCAGATGGCACTAATGATTAGAAAATGTAGTGGTATTGTTTGTCTTTGTTTGCCGAATGAAAAAGCAGATGCCCTTGAATTACCGTATATGGTAAAAGAAAATACAAGTAGCTACCAAACACCTTTTACAATTACTATAGAAGCAAAAGAAGGCGTTACTACAGGGGTTTCTGCTAAAGATAGATTAACAACAATAAAAGCTGCTTGTAAAGAAAATGCTAAAAGCAACGATTTAGCAAAACCTGGCCATATCTTTCCTTTAAGAGCCAAAGATAATGGTGTTTTGGAAAGAAAAGGTCATACTGAAGGTAGTATAGATTTAATGAAATTAGCGGGTTTAAAGCCAGAAGCTGTACTGTGTGAATTAATGAACGAAGATGGGACAATGGCAAAAATTGAAACGATTTCACAATTTGCAAGTGAGCATAATTTGATTGTGCTATCTATACAGGATATTATTCATTATCGTAAATTTGTAAGAGACTACAAATAAATGGCAAATAATATCGAACTCATTAATTTCATAAAAAAGAATATTAATATTGAAGATGAAGATTTAAAAATAGTGTTGTCTTATTTTAAAACAATCAAAAAAAGTAAAAATGAAATTTTACTTTCCAGTGGAAAAAATAGTCAGGTTAGTTATTTTGTAAAAAAAGGTTGTTTAAGACTATATTACATAAATGAAGAGGGGAAAGATGTTACACGTTATATTGCATTTGAAAATCAATTTGCTACAGAGCTGGTTAGTTTTATAACCAATGAACCTGCACAAGAAACAATTCAAGTTATTGAAAACAGTGAACTTCTATACATAACTCACGATGATTTTAGACATCTTATGACAATAGTTCCTAAATGGAAAGATTTCTATAGCATCTATTTAGAAAAGGCATATGTAAATAATTCTAAGAGATTAATATCATTTACAACGTTAGATGCATCAGAACGATATAAACAGTTATTTAAAGTAAACCCAAACATTGTGAAACGTTTACCAAACAAAATTGTAGCTTCTTATATTAATATTTCACAAGAAACTTTGAGTAGAATAAAATCTAAAAATTATAAATTATGAAAAAAGCATTATTACTAGGGCTATTCTTATTACAATTTACTGGTTATTCACAATCTACTGATGTAAAACTCAGTTCTGAAAAAAGTAATGACAAGTTGTTATTAACTATCTTTCTTAAACATGATCAAAGCATGAATTTACATGAGATTGAAAAGATAAGAACAGATCAAGGTTTTTATGAAAACTTCCCACCAGAAGGCACTTCTGTCGTTAATTGGTTTGTGGTTATGGGGCTTGGTCAAATGGTGGTGCTAGAACTTCCTGCTTCAAAATTAGCTGCTGTAAATTTAGCAATTGAGAGAACTGCTTGGAAAGCTTTTAAGTCCGAAATTTACCCAACTTATAATCTATTCCCTATTATAAAAGATAAATTAAAGAACAATGCAAAGGTAACTTACTAGGGTTTTTATTATAAACTATCATACAAAAAAGGCAACACTATCTATAATGTATTTTAGATAGTGTTGCCTTTTTTATTTAATTCAAAACCAATGTTATAGATTCCTTTTTCTTCTTGAATCCAATAAATAGCATAGGTATTTTGTTATACAGTATGGTTTTTTAACGAAATATTTTACAATGTCTTTAACTGCTCTCTTTTGTTTTGTGGTTTGTTGGTCGTAATTATTAATAAGTTCTTTCGCTAATCTAATTTTTATTATATTTATAAAAAAAATTGTATTCAATATTAATTTTCAGTACACTAAAATGTAATATTTATAGATTATATCCTTTTTATTATAATTATGCTATCAAATCAAGAAGCTCAATATCTGTTGAATTTAGAAAAAAGTTTAAGTAAACCAAATCAAACAATAGATTTATCAAAAAAGAAAAATAGAATAGAATTAATTTCTCATCAAGATTCTGATTATGAGTTTTGGTTAGAAATAACCACTAACCAAAAAATTATACTAAAAACTTCTATTCATCATATGGAGAGTAATTCTTTTATCGGTTTACTAAGAATAGATTATAAAGGAGGTCATCATAATCCTGCTGAGATTAAGAACACTTTACCAAGTTTCTTAGAACCGTTTGCTAACAAGTGGTTTGAACCAACAGAATCTCATATGCATATTTATGTTGAAGGGTATAAACCTTTGGCATGGGCTATTCCATTAATTGATAGTGATTTTCCTATTAAAGAAATTACCGAGCCCTCTGACTTATCCGAATTAATAATTAACTTTGCGCGAAAAATAAATTTAAAATCTTTACTAAACATACAACAGGCAATACTTTGAATTGGGTTAATACACATGTAAATGAATACTATAATTGGTTAAAAGAGAAAACTTTTATCCAAAAGGATGATCATACGGATTGGTTTCTAATAAACACACCATTTATAGGGGCCTTTAACGATACTATTGAGATATATGCCAAAAAAAAAGGTTCTAATTTGATTTTAAGTGACAATGGTGAAACCATGTCTAATTTAGAACTACAAGGATTACAAATTCAAGGATCAAAAAAAAGAAGGGAGTTGTTAGATTCTATACTTCTTAATTATGGAGTGAAATCTGAAAATGATGAACTAATAATTAGAGCTAATATTGAAAATTTTTCTCAGTCAAAGCATAATTTTTTATCTGCAATTATTGAAATTAATGATTTGTATGTTTTGTCAAAACATCAAGTGTCTTCGATATTTAAGGAAGATGTTCGTAGTTATTTAGACTCTCAAGACATAATATATACTCCTGATTTTATTTCTAAAGGAGAAACAGGTTTAGAGTTTAATTTTGATTTTCAGATTGCTAAAAAAGATAAAGAAACTGTTATTAAATCATTTAATACTATCACAAAATCTAATTTACCAAGTTTTTTGTTTTCTTGGAATGATATAAAGCCAGTAAGAGAAAAAAGTACTAAAAAAAATGTAACAGCAATTGCTATTATTAATGATTTTGAAAAGGAAATTAGAACGGAATTTTTGGATGCTTTAAAATCTAAAAATGCAGATTATATTCTTTGGTCAGAAAGAGATTTGGATAAAAATAAAATGCTTCTTTCTGCTTAAAATAGTTTTACTTTCTCTTCAAATTCACCCCAACGAAAACCAACAAAGCAGGTAAAACCCAACCCAAACTATGTTCTGCTAAAGGAATAAAACTTTTAATGCCAGTTAAGTTTTCTCTAGGGATTATAAATCCTAAAAAATCTGTAATACTAAAGATAAAAGTTACCAAAATAACTCCTCTAAAAACAAGTTTAGATGCATATTTATCTGGTACAACATTTAATAAAATTAACATAATCGTTATTGGATATACAAACATTAATGCAGGTACCGCAACATCAATAATAAAACCAACATCATAACTACCAACAATAATTCCGATAATAGCACAAACTGCAGCCGTAATTATATAAGCAGTTTTAGAGTTATTGCAAATTCCTTTAATATAATCTGCAGTTCCTGTTACAATACCAACCGCAGTTGTAAAGCACGCTAAAGCTACTAAAATACTTAAAAAAGTGGTTCCGAAGTTTCCTAAAGTCTGTGTACTTAAACCAGATAAAACCTCTATTCTTGAGGCAGTCTCAGCAAATGTAGCTGCAAATAAAGCACCACTTAAAATTAAGCCTCCGTAAATTAATAACAACCCTGTTCCTGCAATATACCCTGCTTTTCTAATGAGTTTTCTTTTCTCGTTAAACGTGGTGTGATTGCTATAATCTAAAGAAATAATAATTACTGCTCCTACAACAACACCAGCAATAGCATCAAAGGTTTGATAGCCTTCTAAAAGTCCGTCTATAAAAGGATTTTTAAAGGTTGATGTTCCTAAACCTCCCGTAGATGTAAAAAATGAAATACCTATAATAACTAATAAAATAAGTACAATTATTGGCGTTAAAAACTTACCAATTAAACTAATAATCTTAGAACGATTGATAGCAAACAGAAATACCAACACAAAATAAACAATACTTGTTAAGATTGCGGGCGTATCAAAAAATGGCTGAATTGCCATTTCATGCGTTACAGCAGCTGTTCTTGGAGACGGAATTGCAACTGCAATTATATATATTAAGAAACAAAAGAGTGTGCTAAAAGCAGGAGAAACTTTTTTACCGAAATCGTACAAAGTTCCTTGTAATCTTGCGTGTGCAAAAATTGCCAAAATAGGAATTGCAATGGCTGTTAAAATGAAACCCAAAACAACAACCCACCAATCTACACCTGCTTTAACACCTAAATTTGGAGGTAAAATTAAATTTCCTGCTCCAAAAAATAATGAAAATAATGCAAAACCTGCAATCCAAATTTCTTTTGTTTTATTCAAAATTACTCTTGTTTTTTAAGTTTTAAATGTTCAAAATCGAAGCTAAAATCTGTAATTGGCGCAACATATTTCATTGTTGCACTGGTAGCGTTTCCTTTTTCATTAAAAGTAAAATTCACAAAAACATCTGCATCAAAACTTCTGTTATTCCATTTAGCAACATACGTTGTTTGGTTGTAAGGTAATAACTCCCCTACAATATCCGAAGACCTCATACTTTTAATTGTGTATTTATTATTATCAAAAGAAATAACAACATCTCCAAACCAATCATCCGAATACGTTCCAACAATCTGATTTGGTTTTGGTAGGTTTGTATTTGTTTTAGCAAGAGCAACTTTAGTATAAACACTTGCTTTTATACTGTCGTTAAACTGTAAAAAGTTGTTGTTTTTGTCTCCGTACGTTTTTAACCAATTTCTATCTTCGTACCCTAAATAACTATCTTTTATGGTATTTGTGATGGTATTAAATGCATTTCCGTTCATTTGATTTGTCAACACAATAATTCCTAAATCTAAATCGGGAATCATTGTAAACTGTGTTACTGTGCCTAATAAACCACCTGTATGATATACTTGTTTGTAACCTCCTTTTACGTCTGTAACAAACCAGCCTAAACCGTACCCTTTAAAATTAGAGTTATAAGCGTCGTTTTTACCCACTTTTAACGGCGTTTGCAATTGCCATAATTCATGAAATTGTTTTGTACTTAACAGTCTTTTTCCTTCGGATGTTACTGCATCATTCATTAAAAAATTTGCCCACGTAAGCATGTCTTTTACATTACTTACAATTCCGCCAGCTGCATTTGCAGTTTCGCTCCAATCGTGCGGAATCTGAAGTACCTTACCTTCTGTTCTTGTATGCGCATCTATTATATTTGTTCTATTTGTAACTCTATTATAAGATGCTTTACTGTTATTCATGCCAACAGGATTCATAATTTTTGTTTCAATAAACTCTTCCCAAGAAAGACCACTTACACGTTTTAAGACTTCACCAGCAATAATAAACATATTGTTATTGTACGCAAACTGACTTCTAAAAGAGGTTTCTGGTTCTAGATATTTTACATTATTGATGACATCTGAAACCTTAAAATCATTTCCTTCTGGAAAGAACATTAAGTCTCCAGCTCCTAAAGCCATTCCGCTTCTATGCGTAACCAAATCTCTTACCGTAAATTCTTGCGTAACCCAAGCGTCATATAGTTGAAATTCTGGAATGTGTTTTCTTACTTTATCGTCCCAATTTAACTTACCTGCGTCTACCATCATAGCCAAAGCAAAACAAGTAAAACCCTTACTATTAGAAGCAACACCAACAAGTGTATTTTCGTTCATGTCCTTTTTATTGGTTAAAGAACGAACACCATGCCCTTTTGCATAGACCATTTTTCCGTCTTTTAAAATTCCGACAGAAATACCAGGAATATCAAAGGTTTTTAAAGTTTTTTCTACTAATTGGTCTAGCTTTTTCTCTTTAATTTGTGCATTTATTGTTACTGAAACAATGAAAATAGATAAGAGTGTAATTTTTCTAAAAAACATAAGATTAATTTGGAATGAATTCACACCAAATATAGTAAATACTTTATGATTTTTAAATTTCTAAAAACGAATCAAATCTTATATTTGTTGCCATGGTTTTAGAACATAAAAATGCGGATATTTTTTATACAGATGAAGGAAAAGGAACTGCTATTGTTTTAATTCATGGCTTTTTAGAAAATGCTACAATGTGGCAAAATATTACGCCAGAATTATCTAAAAAAAACAGAGTGATTACCATTGATTTATTAGGTCATGGAAAAAGCGACTGTTTGGGCTACGTGCATTCTATGGAATTATTTGCAGAAACCATAGCTGCTGTTTTAAAACAGTTAAAAATTCGGAAAGCATTTTTAGTTGGACATTCTTTAGGCGGTTATGTTGCATTGGCTTTTACTGAGAAACATCCGCAGAAAATAAAGGGTTTGTGTCTAATGAACTCTACTTCTAATGACGATGATGCAGAACGAAAGACGCTAAGAACTCGCGCTAACAAAATGATTCAGAATAACTTTACAAGCATGGTAAGAATGTCTTTTACCAATTTGTTTGGTAAAAAAAGCAGCGTTCTTTTTAAAGCAGAAATGGAAGCTGCTTTACACGAGGCTTTACAAACTCCAATTCAGGGATATATTGCTGCACAAGAGGGCATGAGAATTCGTCCAAACAGAAATATTGTTTTAGCTGAAAATGATTTTAAAAAGTTAATAATTATTGGCGAGAAAGATCCTGTTTTAGATTTTGAAACTTCTTTAGAGGAAGCTAAAAAAACAAATGCTGAACTTGTTGTTTTCCCAAACGGACACATGAGTCATATTGAAAATAAAGATGAATTGACTACAGTTTTAAAGGAGTTTGTGAAAAAATTGTAACTTCTATTATAAGTCATTGAAACGAAACCATATCAATATAATTAGAAAAATAAAGAGATATTCACTTTGCAAGTAGAAATAAAAAACCCAAGAACAACATGTTACAAATGCATGAGTCCTACAAGCACCTGTATTTGTAAACACATTCGTCCTTTCCAAACTAAGACTCGTTTTATTATTCTTATGCACCCGAAGGAGTACAAAAAAGAAAAAAACGGAACGGGACACATGACTAAGCTTCAACTTGAAAATTCAGAGATTATAGTTGGTGTCGATTTTACCAATAATAATCGTGTAAATGAAATACTAACTGAAGAAAAAAATGCTTCTTTTTTACTTTATCCAGGAAAAGATAATTTTAACTTATCTAAAAGAAAAAGTTTAGAAATAAATTCATTTATGGGTAATAATCCACACATCTTTATTCTTGATGGTACATGGCCTTGTGCTCGTAAAATGCTTAAACTAAGTACGAATTTGCAAAAGCTAAAAAGAGTAAGTTTTGATAATAAAATCAAATCAAAATTTATTATCAAGCAGCAGCCAGATCCACTTTGTCTTAGTACTATTGAGTCCGTTTATACAGTCTTAAATTTACTAAAAAAAGGTGATGTAGAACAATGCGAGACAGAAGGTTTCCTTATTCCTTTTAAAAAAATGATTGCCCATCAACTAGAATATCTGTTTAACCCAAATAATAAAAACTATCGTTCAACATCGAACACAGAGATAATTGCTAAGAATCTGTATAAAAAAAATACAGAAAGAAATATTATTTTTGAACAAGATAGTTAAATATCTTTTTTATAAATATTAATTATTAAATGAAGCGTATTACACACCAAATTAGGTTCTAAACTTATTGAAACTGATTAAAGGGGGATAATTAGCAAAATTAATTATTATATCAAGTTAGTTAATGGAATATGATATTACGGAGTAATCGCGAATGAAAAGCAAACTATAATAGTATAAATAATGGCTTGTAAAAGTATACTTACAAAAACCCTATCGAATTTTATATCTGTGATTTATTTACTAGCTTTTGTACTTAAAACACGCAACTAATCTCATCAAACAAACCACTCAAAACAAAAAAGCGAAAATTTAAAATTTTCGCTTTTTATCTATAAAGTAATGTATCTTCTTTTACTCGTTTTTCAAAGCATTCCAACCTTGTGCTTTCAACTCAATTTCTTGGCTCGCTCTAGTTACTAAATTTAAACCTTGATTTTCTGCTGTAATATGACCAATAATAGAAAAGTTAGGATTTGTTTTAATACTCTCAAAAGCTGCAATTGGCACGGTGAAAAGTAATTCATAATCTTCACCTCCACTTAAAGCAACCATCGTAGAATCTAATTCAAATTCTTCACAAGCAGAAATTACTTGAGGGTCTAAAGGCAATTTATCTTCGTAAATTTTACAACCAACTTTAGACTGCGAACAAATGTGCATAATTTCAGACGAAAGACCATCAGAAATATCGATCATAGATGTTGGTTTTATTTCCAATTCTTTTAACAAACCAGCAACATCTCTTCGAGCTTCCGGTTTTAATTGTCGTTCTATTAAATACGTATAATTATCTAAATCTGGTTGATTGTTTGGGTCTACCTTAAAAACTTGTTTCTCTCTTTCTAAAACTTGCAACCCTAAATAAGCCGCACCTAAATCTCCAGAAACCACAATTAAATCGGTTTCTTTTGCACCGTTTCTATACACAATATCTTCTTTTTCTGCTTTACCAATTGCCGTCACAGAAATTAGAATTCCTTTGGTAGAAGAAGTGGTGTCTCCACCAACTAAATCTACATTATAGGTTTCACAAGCTAACTGAATTCCTGCATACAATTCTTCAATTGCTTCTAAAGGAAAACGATTAGAAACGGCGATAGAAACTGTAATTTGTTCTGCAACTCCGTTCATTGCATACACATCAGACAAATTAACCATTACCGCTTTGTATCCTAAATGTTTTAAAGGCATGTAACTTAAATCGAAATGTACACCTTCAATTAACAAATCTGTGGTTACTAAAGTTTGTTTTTCAGACGCTGCTAAAACTGCTGCATCATCTCCAATTCCTTTCACTGTAGATGAATTTTCAATCTTAAAATATTTTGTAATATGATTGATTAAACCAAACTCCCCTAGTTCAGCTAATGACGTTTTTTGTGTATTTTTATCTTCTAACATACTGCAAAGATAGGTACAATCTTAAAAATTACAGAGTTCCTTTAACAGAGAAGTAAAAATAATATGACTATTTTTACTTCTACGCTTTTTAAGTACTAAAAAACAATAATTACGTTATCTTAATAAAGTTCGTTTAATACTTCACAAATAATAAAAATGATAAAAATGATAAAAAAAAGTCTTTTCATATTCCTTCTAATCGCAATCAGTTGCTCAAAAAAAGATGTTTTAAAGACTAAGTAAACAAGTAATTATAAATTCTATTTGCAAAAAATTATTTTTTGATACTATTTTATCAGGAGATGAAACACAATCTTGTGCTTCCTGCCACAATCCGAAGAAAGCATTTACAGACAACAAACAATTTAGTGAGGGAATTAACGGTAATTTCGGAAACAGAAATGCAATGCCATTGTTTAATTTAGCATGGAACTTTGACGAGCGTTTTACTTGGGATGGAAAAGATTTTAGCTTAGAAAAACAAGCTTTTGAACCGGTTTCAAATCCGATAGAAATGCATGCAAATTGGAAAATTGTTGCAGAGAAATTACAACAGCATATAGAATATCCTACTTTATTTTTACAGGCTTTTGGTACTTCAAAAATAGATTCTACTTTAGTTACAAAAGCAATTGCACAGTTTGAAAGAACGCTTATTTCTGGCAATTCTAAATTCGATAGATATTTACAAGGAGAAACAACTTTAACACCAGAAGAAGAAAACGGATTTGACATTTTTATGGACGAAGCAAAAGGAGATTGTTTTCATTGCCATGGAAGTGACAACAATCCACTTTGGACAGATAACAAATTCCACAACAATGGTTTAGATTCTAGTTTCTCTGATTTAGGTTTGGGTAAAGTAACAGGAGATCCTAGTGATAACGGAAAATTTAAATCTCCCTCAATAAGAAATCTTGCTTTTACAGCACCTTACATGCACGATGGTAGGTTTGCAACTTTAGAAGAAGTTATTAATCATTATTCTGAAGGGCTACAAAGATCATCAACCATAGACCCTCTAATGAAGAAAATAAACCAAGGTGGCGTGCAGTTATCAAGGCAAGAAAAAGCCGATTTAAAAGCATTTCTACACTCGCTTTCAGATGATGGTTTTATAAGTAATACAAGCTTTTAAAAGTAATCAATAAAACCAATTCACATATTACCTTTCCTAATGAAAGTTCTTCGTTTTTCTTCGACTTATATTGTATATTTGCACTCAATTTAGATTTAATCTATTTAAAATTATGATAAAAGTTTCAGACACAGCGAAAAAGAAAGTCGTAGAATTAATGACTGATGAAGGCTTTAACGCAATAACCGACTTTGTAAGAGTTGGTGTAAAAAGCGGTGGTTGTTCAGGTTTATCTTACGATCTAACTTTCGATAATAAAAAAGAAGAGAACGATAAAGTTTTTGAAGAGAATAATGTAAAGATTATTGTCGACAAAAAAAGCTTTTTATATTTAGTAGGAACTACTTTAGAATACTCAGGTGGTTTAAACGGAAAAGGATTTGTTTTCAACAATCCAAACGCAAACAGAACTTGTGGTTGTGGAGAAAGTTTTTCACTTTAAAAATTAGAAAAAGATGTCAAAGTATACCGAAGAAGATTTAGAACAAGAATTAAAAACCCAAGAATATAAATACGGTTTTTATACAGATATAGAAAGTGACACGTTTCCTGTAGGGTTAAGTGAAGATGTTGTTAGAGCAATCTCTAAAAAGAAAAACGAACCAGAATGGATGACTAACTGGCGTTTGGAAGCTTATAGAGTTTGGGAAAAAATGGAAGAACCAGAATGGGCAAATGTTCATTATACAAAACCAAGTTTTCAAGACATTGCCTATTATTCTGCACCAAAAAAGAAGCCTAAATTAAATTCTTTAGATGAAGTAGATCCAGAATTATTAGACACTTTTAAGCGTTTAGGAATTTCTTTAGATGAACAAAAAAAACTAGCCAATGTTGCTGTAGATATTGTGATGGACTCTGTTTCTGTAGCAACTACATTTAAGAAAACATTAGGTGAAAAAGGGATAATTTTTATGCCAATTTCAGAAGCAATTCAAGAACACCCAGAATTGGTTAGAAAATATTTAGGAACCGTAGTGCCAACAACAGACAACTTTTATGCAGCATTAAATTCAGCTGTTTTTTCTGATGGATCTTTCTGTTACATTCCGAAAGGAGTAAAATGTCCGATGGAGTTATCTACCTATTTTAGAATTAATGAAGGAGGAACGGGACAATTTGAAAGAACTTTAGTAGTTGCAGATAAAGGAAGTTATGTATCGTATTTAGAAGGTTGTACAGCACCAAGTAGAGATGAAAATCAATTACACGCAGCCGTTGTAGAATTAATTGCCTTAGATGATTCAGAAATTAAATATTCTACAGTACAAAACTGGTATCCTGGTAACAAAGAAGGAAAAGGTGGTGTTTACAATTTTGTAACTAAAAGAGGAATTTGCGAAAACAATGCAAAAATTTCTTGGACACAAGTAGAAACAGGTTCTGCTGTAACTTGGAAATATCCTTCTTGTATTTTAAAAGGAAACAATTCTGTAGGTGAATTTTACTCGATTGCAGTAACAAACAACCATCAGCAAGCAGATACAGGAACAAAAATGATTCACTTAGGTAAAAACACCAAGTCTACCATTATTTCTAAAGGAATTTCTGCAGGAAAATCGCAGAACTCATATAGAGGTTTAGTTCAGATAAGTGCGAGAGCAGAAAATGCGCGTAATTTCTCTCAATGTGATTCTTTATTAATGGGTAATGAATGTGGGGCACACACGTTTCCTTATATTGAAGTGAAGAATAAATCGGCACAAATAGAGCACGAAGCAACAACAAGTAAAATTGGTGAAGAACAATTATTTTACTGTAACCAGCGTGGTATCGATACCGAGAAAGCAATTGCATTAATTGTAAACGGATTTAGTAAAGAGGTTTTAAATAAATTGCCAATGGAATTTGCTGTTGAAGCTCAAAAATTATTGGAAATTAGTTTAGAAGGTTCTGTAGGATAAACAAAAAATTAAAATGAAAAAAATCTTATTCTTATTCCTTGCGATTAGTATTGCTGGTTGTAAAAAATCAGAAAAAAAAGTTGAAGTAGTTTCTAAACCAGAAGTTAAATTATTTCAATTGGTTGGTGGTTCTATTTTAGTGAAAAAATTAGAAGTTTTTTCACAAGACACAACTTATACTGGTCAATCTAAACAATTTACAGATGCATATTATGTAATTTCTCACCCTAAAGGAAACTTAATGTGGGATGCAGGTTTACCAGAACAATTAGTAATTCCAGAACCTTTCGATGAGCCAAGTGGAGTTTACAGAATTCAAAGACCAGATTCGTTAGTAAATCAATTAAAATCTATTGGTTTTAAAACTGAAGATTTTAAGTATTTTGCAATGTCTCATTCGCATTTCGATCATACAGGTCATGCTAATTTAATGAAAGATGCAACTTGGATTGTACAAGAAAACGAGTACAATGCAAATGTTGGCGATTCTGTAAAAACTAAAAACGCCGCTATAACAGCCCTTAAAAAGGTTCAAAAAATAAAAGGTGATTATGATGTTTTTGGAGACGGAACCGTTGTTATTAAATACACACCAGGTCATACAATTGGGCATCAATCTTTATATGTTGAAGTTGCTGGTTTAGAAAAACCAATTCTGTTAACAGGAGATTTATATCATTTTGAAGAAAACAGAGCAAATAAAGGAGTTCCGTCATTTAATTATGATGCAGAAGAAACTTTAAAAAGTATGGAGAAGTTTGAAGCTTTTGCTAAAGAAAAAAATGCAGAGGTAATTATTCAACACTCTCCAATAGCATTCAAAAAATTAGAAGAATTATTAAAAAAATAAACGCAGGAAGCGATGTTAAAAATAGAAAATCTACAAGCAAGTATAGACAATAAATCAATTTTAAAAGGATTGAATTTAGAAGTAAAAGCAGGTGAAGTACACGCAATTATGGGACCAAATGGTGCTGGAAAAAGTACCTTGGCTAATATTATTGCTGGTAAAGACGATTACGAAGTTACTGCTGGAACTATAGAGTTAAATGGTGAAGATATTAGTGAATTAGCACCAGAAGAAAGAGCACATAATGGTGTGTTTTTATCTTTTCAATATCCTGTAGAAATTCCTGGAGTTTCTGTAACAAACTTTATTAAAACGGCTATTAACGAAACCCGTAAAGCAAAAGGTTTAGAAGACATGCCTGCAAAAGACATGTTAAAAATGATTCGTGAGAAATCTGAATTATTAGAAATAGACCGTAAATTCTTATCTCGTTCTTTAAATGAAGGTTTTTCTGGAGGAGAAAAGAAACGTAACGAAATTTTTCAAATGGCAATGTTAGAGCCAAAATTAGCCATCTTAGATGAAACTGATTCTGGTTTAGATATTGATGCTTTACGTATTGTTGCAAACGGCGTAAATAAATTAAAATCTAAAGACAATGCTGTAATTGTAATTACACATTACCAACGTTTATTAGATTATATCGTACCAGATTTTGTACACGTTTTACACGATGGAAAAATTGTAAAAACTGGAGACGCTTCTTTAGCTTTAGAGTTAGAAGCAAAAGGATATGATTGGATTAAACAAGAACTCGTATAAGTTCGCAGAAAAATCAGTAGTAGTTTGCAGTTAGTTACTGCATGCTAAAAGTGAATTAATAATAAGAAAATAGTTAGTCATCAATCCTTTTTATGAAAAATCATAAATTGCCAACTGAAGACTAAACACTGAAGACTGAAAATAATGGAATTAAAAGACAAACTATTATCATCATACGTTGCATTTGAAAATGACATAGACACAAATTCTGAAGTGCATGAAATTCGTTCAAAAGCGTTTCAAAATTTTGAAGATTTAGGGTTTCCTACTAAGAAATTAGAAGCTTGGAAATACACTTCTTTAAACTCAGTTTTAAAGCAAGACTACAGCCTGTTTCCTCGCAAAGAAAACTCGATTGAATTAGCAGATGTAAGAAAGTATTTTATACATGATATAGATGCATATAAACTTGTTTTTATAGACGGAAAATACAGTTCTTTTCTATCTGAAACTACACACGATACTTTTGATGTTTGTTTAATGTCTGCAGCATTAACCAAACCGAAGTACAAAGCTGTAATTGAAAATTACTTCAATAAAATAGCGAAAGAAGACAATCTTACATCTTTAAATACTGCTTTTGCAAATGAAGGTGCTTACATCTACATTCCTAAAAATGTTGAGGTAGAAAAACCAATTCAGATTATTAACTTTACAACAGGTTCTGAAGCTGCAACAATGTTGCAACCAAGAAATTTAATTGTGGTTGAGCAAAATGCACATGTTCAAATTATAGAACGTCATCAAAGTTTAACTTCTAACCCTGTTTTAACAAACGCTGTTACTGAAGTTTTTGCTGCAAAAGACGCTACTGTAGACATTTATAAGATTCAGAATGATGATGAGAAGGCTTCTTTAGTAGACAATTCTTACATCGAGCAAAAATCGAATAGTATTGTTTCTGTGCATACTTTTTCTTTCGGAGGAAATATCACTAGAAATAACTTAAACTTTTATCAAAGAGGAGAACACATCGATTCTATTTTAAAAGGGATTACAATTTTAGACGGAAAACAACACGTAGATCATAATACTTTGGTACATCATATAGAGCCAAATTGTGAAAGTCACCAAGATTATAAAGGAATTTATGATGCGCGTTCTACAGGTGTTTTTAACGGTAAAGTAGTTGTTAATAAAGAGGCGCAGAAAACAAATGCATATCAAAAAAACAACAATGTTTTATTAAGTGATAAAGCTACTGTTAACGCAAAACCTCAACTAGAAATTTTTGCAGATGATGTAAAATGTTCTCATGGTTGTACTATTGGTCAATTAGATGATGATGCATTATTTTACATGCAACAACGCGGTATTCCTAAGAAAGAAGGAAAGGCTTTGTTAATGTTTGCCTTTGCAAATACGGTTTTAGAAAGTGTAAAAATACCTGAAGTAAAGCAACGTATTACTAAAATTATTGCAAATAAGTTAGGTGTTAAAGTTGGTTTCGATTTATAGGCAACATAGTTGCTTTTTATATAAAAAAAAACCACGCTAATAGCGTGGTTTTTTTTTATTTATTTTTTTGTAACTTTATTGAAAACAAAAAAATTATGAATAAAGCAATTAAAACAGTATTATTAGTAGCCGGAATCATTTTATTAGGTTACGGAATTTACACAATGATACAACCAGAAGCACAGGTTTCTATTGGAGATTTAGACCTTGTAACGACGCAAGACAATACAAATTCATACATTACTATTGCCTTAGGAATTGTAGCAATAGCTATTAGTTTAGTGAAAGGAAAGAGTTAATTAACCAAACATTAAATTGTTTTATAAACCACTTAGAAATAAGTGGTTTTATTATTTAATAGCTTCTATTATTTCTTTCAAAAAAGTATTTTCCTCAAAATGAGATAAACCAAAACGTACAATAACCAGCTCTTCATCTGGTAAAACATACACTCTTTGCCCTTGATAACCATCTGCATAATACATGTTTTTGGGTACATCTTTAAATTGTTTTTCTGCGTTTAACCAAAACTGTGCTCCATACGTTCCGTTTGATGTTGGTGTTGGCGTGGTTACATAATCTACCCAATCTTTAGTAAATAATTGTTCTCCATTCCAATTACCGTTATGTAAGTATAACAAACCGAATTTACTCCAATCTCTAGCAGTTGCCCAAGCATAAGAAGAAGCTACATAATTCCCTGCTAAATCTGTTTCTACAACCATAGAATTCATACCAATTTTATCGATAAAACCTGTGTACCAGAAATCTAAATAATCTTGATGCGTTTTGAATTGTTTTCTTAAAATTTTTGATAATAAATTTGAGGTTCCAGAAGAGTAATTCCAAGAAGCATTGGTTTCATATTTTAACGGTTTATTTTCTTGCATTTTGGTCATATCCCTTTCTAAAAACAACATTTTTGTGGCATCAGAAATTTCATCATAATTTTCATCCCATTCTAAACCAGAATTCATTTGTAATAAATTATTAATGGTAATGTTTTTTCGTGCATCCTTTTGCCAAGAATCTATAGGAGCGACATCTTGTATGTTTATTTTATTTTGATGCTGTAAAACGCCAAAAACAGTACTCATTATACTTTTTGTCATAGACCAACCTAGAATTCGAGAATCCTTATCAAATCCGTCAGCATATTTTTCTGAAATAATTTGATCTTTATAAAGCACAACAACCGCTCTAGAATTCTCTTTTCCGAAAATAGAACTCACCGTTTCATTCAACTTTTTATAATCTATATTAGAGAAAACGGTGTCTTTTTGTGGTGCATTTCCATAAGGAAAAGGCGTAGCATTGTTTGCTTTTAATCTTTTGGGAACTAAATACGGAGCAATTTCATCATTTTTATCCAACGTTAAAACCGACCCTAAACCTTCTCTGTAAATTGCCTTTCTAGTTAACAAACCAAAAGCAGAAGAAGTTGCGAACTTATTTATTCTATCTAGTTTATCGGTTGCTAAATTTACTGGCGAAAAATTATTATCCGTTTTATCTGTAAACTCCAAAGATCTTTCTCCAAGGAAAACAGAAGAAGCAGTGTTTTTTGCTGAATAACCTGCTAAAATATTCAATTTCGGATAGTTATAAATAACAGCAATTATAATAATTACAGAGAGAAGAAGTAAAATACGTTTGAAAATTTTCATTAGAAATATAGTTTAGTGATGTAAAAATAAGAAAATCATATTCAGTTTATGAAAACTTTAAAAATTCATGCTTTATCTTTGTAACTAAATATGATTTGTATGATTAATGTTGATAAAATTCGTGAAGATTTCCCTATTCTAAAAAGAACGGTTCACGGAAAACCTTTAGTTTATTTTGATAATGCAGCAACTTCTCAAACACCACAAGTTGTAATTGATGCAATTGTAGATTATTATAGCAATTACAATTCAAATATCCACAGAGGTGTGCACACTTTAAGTCAGGAAGCAACTGATAAGTACGAAGAGGCGCGTATTAAAATTCAACATCATTTTAATGCAAAAGAGGCGTATGAAATCATTTTAACTGCTGGTACAACGCATAGTATAAATATGGTTGCTTCTGGTTTTGCTTCACTCTTAAAAAAAGGAGATGAGATTATAGTTTCGGCTTTAGAACATCACTCTAATATTGTGCCTTGGCAAATGTTGTGTGAAAAAACAGGTGCTATTTTAAAGGTAATTCCGATGTTGGAGGATGGTTCTTTAAACATGGAAGCGTATCATAATTTAGTAAATGAAAACACAAAATTAGTTTTTTGTAATCATGTTTCTAATGCACTTGGAACTGTAAATCCTATTGAAGAAATTATTGAAAAAGCGCATCAATTTAATGCGGCTGTTTTAATTGATGGAGCACAAGCAACACCGCATATAAAACCAGACGTACAAGCCTTAAATGCTGATTTTTATGTAGCTTCTGCTCATAAATTGTGTGGCCCAACAGGTGTTGGTTTGTTATACGGAAAAGAAAAATGGTTGCAAAAATTACCTCCCTATCAAGGTGGTGGTGAAATGATTGCAACTGTTAGTTTTAAAAAAACAACTTATGCTGGTTTACCTCATAAGTTTGAAGCAGGAACCCCAAATATTTGTGGCGGAATTGCTTTTGGAGCTGCAATAGATTACATGAATGCGGTTGGTTTCGATAATATTGCTTCTTACGAGCACGAACTTTTAGAGTACGGAACACAAGAATTGTTAAAAATAGAAGGTTTAAAAATCTATGGAACAACGGCTGAAAAAACCGCTGTAATCTCTTTTAACGTAAACGAAATTCACCCTTATGACATTGGTGCTATTTTAGACAAACTTGGCGTAGCGGTAAGAACAGGGCATCATTGTGCACAACCAATTATGGACTTCTATAAAATTCCAGGAACTGTTAGAGCTTCTTTTTCTTTTTATAACACAAAAGAAGAAATAGATATTTTAGTAAGCGGAGTTAAAAGAGCTGTAAAAATGCTTTCTTAAAGTCTAAAAAATTTAAATAAAAGATATAAAAAAGGTTGAGAATTTAAATTCTCAACCTTTTTTATGCATAAATATCTAATTTTAGTTATCTCAAAGTTGGAGAATAATTTGTAGGAAAATCATCTGCTTTAGCAAGACCATCTGTTGCTATTGTAAAATTAGAGCCGTAAGCTACATCTATAGCTCCTAAAATTTTATTTGCCATTAATGCATAACCTCTACTTGTTAAGTGAATACCATCTAAACTAACTAAACCACCCGTTACTAAACCAGATGTCATTGTGTAGTTATCAAATTTAATTCCATTTGCAGCTTCTCTTAAAATTGCATTTAAATCTATAAGCGCTAATCCTTTTGCACTAGCAACACTTGTTATTGTACTATTATAAGCATCTGTAGCTGTTTTTATTTCTAACTGCTCTTGTGGTGTTAATACCCATTTATCTGCTAATGGAAGTGTTATTCCTTCTGCAGAAAATTGTCCTGCTAAACTTGCTGGTAAAAGTCCACCGCTTTGAGCTATTAAAGTTCCAGCAGATGTCATATTTACTGTTCCAATAACAGCACTACTTGGTAAAACAAATAAATCTGAAGAAGTTGCAGATCTCGCTTTTCCATATTGTTGCCCTAACAAACCAGCTACCAAAGGTGCAGCTGCTGCAGGTAAACCTAAAGACTCTACAAATGGTATAAAGGTTGGACTCGCTACTAAAGTAGTAGTAATTGCTGCAGATAAATCTGTAGCATCTTCATCATATATTACTACCGCATTTGTTTCGGTTTCAGAAAAAACAATAGCACGTTCTGGCTGTCCAGCACCTACATATATTTGATTTACTGCTCCATATACAGAATTTAGTAAAGGTATTTGAGCTTTAAGTGTAGGGCCAGTAACTGCATCATTTGGGTTTAAAGGATTATAAGGTACTGTTGTAAAATGTGGTAACAAAGTAATATCTGGCACAGTTGCTAACACACCTTTCGCTCCATTAGAAGTTAAACCGTTAACTAAACCATTAAATGCAGCATTAAAAGTACTTACTGGCGTAATCATATCAGAACCATCTCCACCTGTAGTAGCATAACCTAAAACATCATTTCCACCAATTTCAGATAAGGTAAAAAATGTTGGGTTTTGCGCCATTGCATCATTTAGAACAGATGCTCCTGCACTAGAAGCCATTCTTCCAAAATAAGGGTTTGCTGCTCCGTAACCAGCAAAAGTTAAGTGAAAACTTTTTGCCCCTGGAATTCCAAAATTATTAAAAGAAGACCCCGTAGCTCTTACACCAAAACTTGTAGTTGGTAAAGCGTTTAAACGTGCTGGTGCTTTTTTTGTTGCGTTAAATACTAATCTTGGTGGTTGTACTGCAGTTCCTCCATAAACGAATCCTCCAATATTGTCTCCCATTAAAGGTTGATTAAAATCACCTCCACCAACTAATTTGAACTTAGAAGCCAATATATTTGGAAAAGAATTTTCTTGTCCTTTAATAAAAAGTGCGCCGTCTGTAAAACCTCCTGTGAAAGAAGCACCAACAGCAATATATTTAGAGAAATCTAAACTACCTGCATTTAATGCTACTTGTACTGGCTCTGGTTCTCCTGCAATTGGATCTAATTCGTTATTTACATCACAAGATGCAACACCAATTGACAAAAGAAGTAACCCTATATATTTATAATTTTTCATAAAATAATGTGTTTTTATTAGTTATTAATTGTCCAAGAAACATAGTACTGAGAACCTACTGCTCCTACTCCTGGTGCACTAAAGTATTCTTTACCACCAAGATTTGCTCCTCCAATTTTAAATACAGATTTAATACTAGGAACAGAATAATTAATTTGAGCGTCTAACATAGTTCTAGAAGCTATAGTTGCATCTAAGAAAGACGATTCCCATATATATTCATCTTGCCATCTTGCATTAATATTAAAACCAAAGTTTTTAAATAGATTTGTATTACCAAATTGTATTTTAAATTTATGTTCAGGAGTATTAAAACCTGCTTCAAAATCTGGGTCTGTAGCTTGATCAAAATCGAACTTAGCATACGTATAACTTACCCCTAAATCAAAATCGCTTAAAATTTTTGTATTCAAACCAATAGAAGCTCCGTAAGAACTAACATCTGCTGAAGAATTTGAGTATGCTTGAAACGCTTTAAAATCTCCATTTTTTAGCGCCAATAGAGATAAGCTATTATCTCCTACCTTACCATAAAAAGGAACCAATACATTTTTAACAGCAATAAAATCTTCATAACTATTGTAGTACCCATTAACATCTACAGTAATTCTAGATTCACCTACATGTACCAAACCTCTATAACCAAGATCATAAGCTGTTACTTTTTCTGGTTTTACTAAAGGTACATTAGACGCTGTTGGTGCACCATTTTGAACAGAAGTTGCCGAGAAAGAATTCTCATAAGCCAATCTACCAGATAAAGTTGTGGTTGGCCCACCAGTAATTGGCTGGCCTTCTGTACTAACGTTTAATGGAGATGACGTATATCTGTCTAAATTATCTGGAGCTGAACCGACCAAAATAGCTGAACCTGCATCTAAACCAATATATTGATCTTGTGTTGTAGGATTTCTAAAACCAGTCTGAAAAGAAGCTCTAAAGTTATCATTCTTGTTTTCTCCACCTGCATAAGCTAAAGAAACTCTTGGTGAAAAGTTACCATCAAAATTTTGTGCTTTGTCATAACGTAAAGAAGCTGTAAATTTTAAACGATCTTCTTCTAAAAATTTTCTTTGCATTTGAGTATATACTCCATATTCATCATAATCAATAGGACCATCATAATCTGTAAAAATACTTCCATTAGAATTTAAAGAATAACGTCTGTAAGAACCTCCTACTTGAAACTCTGCCCACTCTATAACTTCTTGAAAATTGTAGTTAACATCTCCATGATATAATTTTGTTTTATCTTGAAATTTAGCACCAGTAACTAAATTAGGATCTGAAGTAACGTCATTAAAAGCAGATTGAAAACCTGGGCTTCCAGGAATTAAACGTCCAGAATCTGCTACAGCTCTTGCTGCTGCATGATTTGAAGCTGGTACATTTGGAATACCTCCAAGATATGCAGCTGCATATTGGCCAAACCAATCTTGATCCGATTTCCATTTTCTGTTAATATTAATTGCAGCAAAACGAGAATCATAAGAATTACCAGCATCTTCTGTAGTAACATACCCTCTTACAAAGAAATTTTTACCTTTTAATTCTAATTTTTGTTGTGCTAAATAAAAGTCACTAATATTATATCTGTTTGCTCCTTGATAAATGGTGTTACCTACACCAAATTTTGAGTTAAAAATTAATTCTAAACGATCATCTCCAAAAGGACGGTAATGTAAAGCTGTGTTTAATTTTACACTCTTAGCTTCGTAATCTTTCATTAAATCTACTTCCTTATAACCAGTTCTACTAACTCTACCTATTGCGCCACCCAAACTAATAGCAACCTCATCTCCGTAAGTATTTAAACCGTCAAAATCATTTAAAGACCTGTCTCCTACAGCATATTTTCCGTCTACGGTATTTCTATAATCTGTTGCAAACCATTCTGTACCTTTTAAATAAGATAGAGTTGCTTTTGCAGCCAACTTATTTGAAAAAGCGTGTGCCATTCTAATACTTACATCATAAAAATTATTATCTCCTGCTGCGGCTTGACTTGTTAACCCTTGTTTGTATGAAAAGCTAATTCCTTGGTCATTAAAAGGACTTCTACTTGTCATAAACATAATACCATTAAATGCATTTGCACCATATAAAGCAGAAGAAGCTCCTGGTAATAATTCAACCGTATTAACATCTAACTCAGACATTCCTAAAAGGTTACCAATTGCAAAGTTTAATGCTGGTGAAGAATTATCCATACCATCTACCAATTGCATAAAACGTGTGTTTGCAAATGTTGCAAAACCCCTTGTATTTACCGATTTAAATGTTAAACTATTTGTATTAACGTCTACACCTTTTAAATTTTCTAAACCGTCATAAAATGAAGGTGCAGAACTATTTTTAATAGCTCTAGCATCTAGTCTTTCTACAGTAACCGGAGACTCCATTATACGTTCTGGAGTTCTAGAAGCAGAAACCACTATTTCGTCTAAAGATGTTTCATTTTCTGTTAGAGAAATAGCTATTTTTTGATTATTTTTTGTAATCTGAACTTTTTCCATTTTATATCCTATAACAGATATTTCTAATGTAAAAGTAGGGTTATCTGTAACTTTTAAAACAAAATTCCCATCAAAATCTGTAGTAGTACCTACTGCTTTATTCTCAACTTTAATGTTTGCACCTGGAAGTGTCTCTCCTGTTTTTGCATCTTTAACTGTACCCGTTACAGTGGTTTGTGCAACCATTGTAATGCTACCAAAAGCTATACACGCAATTAATAAAATTTTTTTTATCATAATTTGAATTAATTTGTTAACTATTATGCAAAATACAATATTTTTTGAATAATTTATTATTTGACCCATAATTTTATGTATTTAATAAAAAAAATGACTTATTATTGCGTTTTTCAAACATTTGAAAAATTATTTTTTCTAACAAATTAAACTCTTATAAATTGTACATTTGTTTTTGAAAAAATTCATTCCTCTTGAAAATAGTTGAAAATATTGCTAATTTTTCTACAGACGAAAAAACTTTTGTTACTATTGGTACTTTTGATGGTGTTCATTTTGGGCATCAAAAAATATTAGAAAAATTAGTTTCTGAAGCTAAAAAAGCTGGCAAAAAATCTGTTTTATTAACTTTCTTTCCACACCCAAGAATGGTTTTGCAAAAAGATGCAAAAATAGAATTGATTAATACGATTGATGAACGTGCAAATCTTTTAGAAAAAACAGGTTTAGATTACTTAATTATTCACCCGTTTAGCAAAGCTTTTTCTAGAACCACTGCTTTAGAATTTGTGAGAGATACTTTGGTAAATACCTTTAATATTTCGAAATTAATTATTGGTTACGATCATCATTTTGGAAAAAATAGAGAAGGAAATATCGATCAATTAACAGAATATAGCCATTTATATGATTTTACGGTAGAAGAGATTCCTGCTCAAGATATAGATGATGTTTCTGTAAGTTCTACAAAAGTAAGACGCGCTTTAGCTGCTGGAAATTTAAAGACTGCCAACGATTATTTAGGATATAACTTTATGCTGAATGGCGTTGTTGTAAATGGCAAGAAGTTAGGAGGACAAATTGGCTACCCAACAGCAAATATTGATGTTAAGGAAGCGTATAAATTAATTCCTAAAACGGGCGTATATGTTGTAAAATCGTACATAGAAAATAAAACTGTTTTCGGAATGATGAATATTGGAAACAGGCCAACGGTAAATGGGAATCATCAAACGATAGAGGTCCATTTTTTTGATTTTAACCAAGATTTATATGGTGAAAATCTTACTATAGAATTGATTTATTTTTTACGTGATGAACATAAATTCGACTCTATTGATTCTTTAGTAGTTCAATTAAAGGCAGATGAACAAACTGCACGAGATTATATTTTAGAAAATATTAAGTAAATTTCTAATCCATTTCTTTATTTTATCCTGTTTTTAGAGGAAATCATATTAAGGTTGTTTGATATTGTGTTTTTACTGCCATAAATTCACTAAAGCCTTATAAATGAAAAGCCTGAGTAGTTTTCGCGTACGGTTTATCTTTTCTACCTTTTAGTAAAAATGACAATTGTGGTGGTTTACTGCTGTAATATAGGCGTTATCTGACTTCTCATTTTTGGAAATGATATTCTTATAAAAGACCTCACAGGTTTTAAAAAACTGTGAGGTCTGCGTTACTCTAAGTTAACTTCCTTTTTTAGTATTCACTACGCGTTAAGGATAGAGCAATTGTTTGAGCTCTTTTTTGTTTTTTCAACAAAAAAAGCGAGTGCGAAAGCCTGACCCTTGTGGTAACGCCCAAAAGAAACAAAAATAATTCTTCCTACTACGTTTTTTTCATGCCTAAAGGGCAAAATTATTTATTATTGATTTCGTGGTAAATCAATCTCACAAATTATATATTTGCATTTCATAATTCTTAGAAAATATGCTACAAGTACAATTTATTAGAGAGAACAAAGAAACTGTTTTAGTGGGTTTAGCAAAACGTAATTTTGCAAACGCAGAAACAATAGTAGAACAAGTTTTAACAGCAGATGAAAATAGAAGAGCAACCCAGGCTTCTCTAGATGATATTTTATCTGAATCTAATAAATTATCTAAAGAAATTGGTGGCTTATTTAAGTCTGGCGAAGTACAAAAAGCAAATATTTTAAAAGAAAAAACAGGGCAGTTAAAAGAGCAGTCTAAAGAACTTGGAGAGAAACTAAGTGAGATTTCAGATGCGTTGCAAAATTTGTTATATCAAATACCAAACGTGCCTCACGTTTCTGTAAAAGCTGGTAATTCTGAAGAGGACAATGAAAACATTTTTAGCGAAGGAATTATTCCTGATTTAGGTGAAAATGCGCTTCCTCATTGGGAACTGTCAAAGAAATACGATATTATAGATTTTGAGTTAGGCACAAAAATTACAGGTGCTGGTTTTCCGGTTTATAAAGGAAAAGGGGCAAAATTACAGCGTGCATTGATCAATTATTTTTTAGATAAAAATATTGAAGCGGGTTATAAAGAATACCAAGTTCCGCATTTAGTAAATACAGAATCTGCAACTGCTACTGGGCAATTGCCAGATAAAGAAGGACAAATGTATCATTCTAACGAAGATGATTTGTACTTAATACCAACTGGTGAAGTACCTATTACAAACATGTTTCGTGGTAATTTAATGCAAGAAGCAGATTTTCCTATTTGTTGTACAGGTTACACGCCTTGTTTTAGAAGAGAAGCAGGTAGTTATGGTGCGCATGTGAGAGGTTTAAATAGATTGCATCAATTTGATAAAGTAGAAATTGTTAGAATTGAACATCCAGATAATTCTTACCACGCATTAAGCGAAATGGTAGAACACATAAAAGATATTTTAAGAGAATTAAAATTACCTTACAGAATTTTACGTTTGTGTGGTGGTGATACTGGTTTTACAGCTGCTTTAACCTTCGATTTTGAATTGTTTTCTACAGCACAAGATAGATGGTTAGAAATTAGTTCTGCTTCTAACTTTGAAACTTTTCAAGCAAATAGATTGAAACTTCGTTTTAAGAATAAAGAAGGCAAAAGTGAATTTGCACATACGTTAAACGGAAGTTCTTTAGCTTTACCACGTGTTTTAGCAGGAATTTTAGAAAACTACCAAACAGCAGACGGAATTAAAATACCAGATGTTTTGGTACCATATTGTGGGTTTGACATGATTAAGTAAGAAAGACTTAGTCATTAATTTTTTGAATGAAAAATAGCTAAACTATAAATTTATAGTTTTAGAAATTTAATACTGTAATTTTAGCATTCAGTCTAAAACGGACTATCTTAAAAACTGCTAACTAGTTAGAAATTACAGCAATCATTAACCTCTTGTATTTATTCATTTCAATAAGTGAGTTTAAATAGGCACTTATTTGTCCGTTTTTCATAAACTCAATTGAGTTGTATTTTGCAGTTTCGTATTGTGTAGAAAAAGTATTCATAATCTTAAAATTTGATTGGTTATTTACTCTATAGACAAGTTTGATGCCAAAATGTTACAAATAGAAAATAAAATACGTTTGGTTTAATAAAATTTTAACATTTATCTTGAGTATCTTTGATTGTGATGAAAAAAATATTTCTACTTATTTTACTAACTATTAATGGTTTAAGTATCGCCCAGAATGCAGCTCAAAAAACGGCACAGAATGAGTATCTCTTAGCAGAAAATTATTTTAGAGAAGGAGAATATGAAAAAGCAACTCAGGTTTTTAAAAAACTGTATGATAGTTCGCCGTTTAATACAACGTATTTAGGACGCTTAATTTCTTGCTATCAAGAAACAGATCAGTTTTTAGAAGCAGAAAACCTACTAAAAAGTAGAATAACCGCGAATAAGAGTCAGGTTTATTTGTACGTGTATTTAGGCTATAATTACGAGAAACAACTTCAAAAAGAAAAAGCACAAGAAAATTATACGCTGGCTTTAAATTCTTTGGATAAAAACCCTGCGTATGGTGGTTTAATTGGAAGACTTTTTAAAGATTTTAACTTGCTAGACGATGCTATTTTAGCGTATGAAAAGGCGATGGAAGTTAATAAAAATGCGAATTATAATTTTCAGATTGCGCAGATTTATGGTGAAAAGGGAGATTTTAAAAAAATGTTTGAATCTTATATTGATTTAGTAGATAAAAATGATCAATACTTTAGTTTGGTACAAAGATATACCAGCAAGTATATTACAGACGATGCTGAAAATGAAGCGAACATTTTATTCAGAAAGACACTTTTAAGAAAGTCTGCAAGCAATCCAAAAGATGCTTGGAACACTTTGTTAAGTTGGTTGTTTACACAGCAAAAAGACTACACAAAGGCGCTTATTCAAGAAAAAGCATTGTATCAAAGAAAACCAGACGATTTAAGTGCCATTTTTACCATCGGGCAAATTGCTTTCAACAACAAGGCTTTTGATGCTTCGCAAGAATGTTTTAATTTTATAATTGAAAAATCTACTACTAAAAGTGAAGTAATTAACGCAAATTTATACCTAGTTAAAATTGCTGTTGCCACCAAGAATCCAGGAACAGAAACTTTATTTCAACATCTTTTTACCACTTTTGGAAAAAATGCAGCAACTGTAAATTTACAAGTAGTTTATGCAGATTTTTTAACTTTTTCAGAAAACAAGCCAGCACAAGCAAACAGCGTTTTAGAGGAAGCTCTTTCTTATGCAAACTCTAAGTTTGACAAAGCAAGAATTAAGTTAAAATTAGGTGATGTTTTAGTATTTACAGGCAAATTTAACAAAGCTCTTATTTATTTTTCGCAAATTCAAACACAATTAAAAAATCACGAATTAGGACAAGAAGCACGGTTTAAAGTAGCACAAACTAGTTATTTTAAAGGTGATTTCGATTGGGCAAAAGCACAACTAAAAGTGTTAAAAAGCTCTACCACACAATTGATTGCAAATGACGCTGTAGATTTATTTTTAAAAATTTCTGATAATGAACCCGTAGATTCTATTCCTTCGGGTTTAAAGCAATTGGCAAATGCAGAATTGTTGGCTTTTCAGAATAAGAATGAAGAAGCTTTAACTGAATTAAATAATTTGTTTGTTAAGAAAGATGTATTTATCAATGGTTTAATTCCTGGTGAAGTAATCTATGATGATGTGTTGTTTTTTCAAGCGAAGTTGCTCATCAAACAGCAAAGGTATAAAGAAGCTATTGCTAGTTTGTCTAAAATTATAGCAGCAGATAATCAAGGTTTTTTAACAGATGATGTTTACTTTATGATGGCAGAAACCTATAATAACAATTTAAAAAACACAGAAAAAGCACAAGAATATTATCAGAAAATAATTTTCGAACATCCTTCTAGTATTTACTTAGTAGATGCTAGAAAAAAATACAGAAAACTAAGAGGAGACAGGGTTTAATAAAATTAAACGTATACACAAATAAACAATTACACAGATTAATATGTACATATACAACGTAACTATAAATATTGATGGAACTGCACATAACGAATGGTTAACTTGGGTTGAGTCTCATATAACAGCTATTTTAAATACAGGTAAATTTACATCAGCAAAACTTACAGAGGTTTTGGTAGAAGAAGAAATGGGCGGTAGAACATACTCTATACAATATGCAGCAAGCTCAAGAGAAGATTTAGATGATTATTATAAACTACATGCAGATGATTTTCGTTTGGCAATCTTAAAGAAATTTGCAGATAAAATGCTGACTTTTAATACAGAATTAAAAATTGTAAACGAGTTTTATCCTACAAGCGTTAGTAATTAGATAGGTTTTTATAAAAACAGAAAAAATATATTAATCTTTGGTTTTTTATTAATTCTTTCAGGAGTTATACTTTCATATATAAAATGGGGAATAGAGCCAGAAGAAACAATTGGTGGCATTCTTAGTGGTTTTGGTACGGTACTAATTATAACATCCTTTACTTTTAAAACGCCTAAAAACTAGCTTCAACACCAATAGAAAATGCGTTTATGTTAGAAACTCCTAATTTATAATGTTCATAACCAGAAGAAATTCTGTAATTCTTTATATTGTATTTTAGTAACAATTTGGTATTTCTAACAGATTTACTATTTACTGTTGCCCATTTATGAGAAGCAACCAAGCTAATAGGTTTTGCTATAAAAAGTTCTCCACCAAACCCCATTAAAAAGCGAGTTTCTTTTACGTCATTAAAAATACGTCTAAAACCTAAGCCAAACCACGCATCGAAACGTTGGGTTCTAATTCTATGGTATTTTAATAAAGTAGAAAACATGTTAAAAGAATCTCTTTTTCCGTTTACTTTTTCGGAAAAAGTGGTGTAATTAATGTCTAAGGCAAATCGTTTCAAAAACCTAAAATCTACTCCAATATCATTACCATATAAATTTTTACTTTCAATTAAAAAATGATTGTAAACATCGAATCTTGTAATGTTATAATTAGTAGCATCTGTATACACAAAATTACCATATTTAGATTCTTTATAAGGATAATTAGAAATTTCTGCTGTACTCATTCTGCCTGCCATTTCCCAAGGAGATTCAAAAACAGCACCATAAACAGTATATGCAGCAGCGTACCATATAATTCTGGCAAACGGATTTTCTATATCATTGCTGTTATTAGTTGTTGAAGTAGAAGACGATTTTGAACGCTTTGCTGATCTTGTTCCTGAACTTTCCGAAGATTTTGTACTTTTTAAACTCTCTTTTGCTTTATCTAGTTTACCGTCTTGAGAAAAACTATAAGAACAAATAAACGCAAATAGTAAGGATAGAATAAGTATTTTTTTTTTCATCTAGGTTGATTTTTAAAAGTCTGAATCAAACAAAAATTATGCCGATTTAACTGTACCTTTGCTTTTAGAAGGATAAAAACAAATATTGTGTCTGTAAAAGCAAAAAAACATTTAGGTCAGCATTTTTTAATGGATGAAAGTATTGCAAAAGATATTGCAGATGCTTTATCTGGAAATGGATATGATGACGTCTTAGAAATTGGTCCAGGAATGGGCGTTTTAACGAAATATTTATTACCAAAAAAAGCAAAAGTTACTGTCATAGAACTAGACAGAGAATCTATTGCTTATTTAAATGATACTTTTCCTTTAGAGCACATCAAATTAGACACTTCTAAAGAGCACTTTTCTATTGTAGAAGGCGATTTTTTAAGGAAAGATATACAAGAAATGTTTCCGAAGAAACAAGTAGCAATTATTGGTAATTTCCCGTATAACATTTCTACTCAAATTGTTTTTAAAGCAATAGAAAACAGAGAATTTGTACCTGAATTTGCAGGTATGTTTCAAAAAGAAGTTGCTAAAAGAATTGCAGAAAAAGAAGGTTCTAAGGTCTACGGAATTATGTCTGTTTTAACACAAGCTTTTTTCGATGTAGAATACCTTTTTACAGTTCCACCAACGGTATTTAATCCACCTCCAAAAGTAGATTCTGGTGTAATAAGACTTATTAGAAAAAAAGATTATTCACTTCCTGTAGATGAAAAAATATTCTTTAGGGTTGTAAAAACGGCATTTAACCAACGTAGAAAAATGCTACGTTCTAGCTTAAAGTCTTTTAATCTCTCGGATTCTTTAAAAGAAGACCCTATATTTGCGAAACGTCCAGAACAATTATCTGTTCAGGATTTTATTTCTCTCACGCAAAAATTAATAGAAAATGGCATTTGAAATTAGTGATGAATTTCTAGAAAAATTAGTTGGCTTTATCTATGAAAACAACGATTCTGAAATAAAACAACTTTTTGAGGAAGTCCATTTTGCAGATATAGCAGAGGTTTTAGACGAAGTAAGTTTTGAGGAAGCTATCTATATTATTAAACTTTTAGATAGCGAAAAAACATCTGAAATTCTAACAGAATTAGATGAAGATACCCGCGAAAAAATTCTAGAAAATTTATCTACAAAAGAAATTGCTCGAGAAATTGGTGAGATGGATTCTGATGATGCTGCAGACATTATTGGAGAACTTTCAGAGGAACGTCAATTACGTGTAATTAACGCCCTAAAAGATGATGAATTAGCGGCAGACATTAAAGAACTATTGTCTTATGAAGATGATACAGCTGGTGCATTAATGGCAAAAGAATTGGTAAAGGTTTATGAAACTTGGACGGTTGCTGGTTGTATGCGTAGAATTAGAGGACAAGCTCAAGAAGTTACCAGAGTACATTCTATTTACGTAGTAGATAAAGAAGATAAATTGGTAGGTAGATTGTCTTTAAAGGATTTAATTATTGCCAAATCAGATCAAAAAATTGCAGACATTTCTAAGTCGAAAGTAGATTCTGTAAATGTGCATGAAGGTGATGAAGAAGTTGCTAAAATTATGGCAAAATACGATTTAGAAGCCATTCCTGTGGTAGATGATAATAACGTTTTATTAGGTAGAATTACTATTGACGATATCTTAGACGTTATTAAAGAAGAGGCAGATAAAGATTACCAAATGGCGGCTGGTTTTTCTCAAGATGTAGAAGCAAATGATACTATTTGGGAACTTACAAAAGCACGTTTACCTTGGTTAATTTTAGCGCTGTTTGGTGGTTTCATTTCCGTTTCTATTTTAGGAAGTTTTAATGGAGCCATGGAAAAACATTTTGAACTCTTCTTTTTTACTCCGTTAATTGCTGCGATGGCAGGAAATGTTGGTGTACAATCTTCTGCTATTATTGTACAAGGTTTGGCAAATGATAGCTTAAAGGGTTCGCTTTTTAAAAGATTGTTAAAAGAAATTTTGCAAGGTTTACTAAATGGTTTTGTATTGGCAACTTTATTAATGTCTGCAGGAATGTTGTTTCTAGGCTTCTCTTTTTCTTTAGGAATTACGGTTGCAGCATCTCTGGTTTCTGTAATTATTATCGCTTCAATTATTGGTACATTTATCCCTATTATTTTGGCAAAAAGAGGAATAGATCCTGCTTTGGCAACAGGTCCTTTTATTACTACTAGTAATGATATTTTAGGAATTTTAATCTATTTTTCTATTGCAAAATTAGTCTTAGGTTTTTAATAACTTCCCTTTTGGAAGCGACTTCATTAATTCTCTTAATTAGTGCTTTTATCTCTTTTTTTTAGGAAATATTCAAGGTATTTATGACTATGCATAAAGCTGTTTTTAGAATTTTAATTTACGCTTTTGTATAACATAAAAAAACCTTTCTGAATTAACAGAAAGGTCTTTTTCTTTTTCTTCTTAACGTTAGAAATAGGCCCCTAATCCTAGATCTGCAATTAGTCCCAATTAATTTATAGATTTTTTAATAAAAAACATCTACACTACAAAAATAGTTTTACTAATTAGAATAATTATACGAAAAACCGTAATTAGAACTGTAGATTTCCGCAAAACCAAGAATTAATCTATAATTCCTAGTTCTTTTGCCTTTAAAATTAAATCTGTATTATTATTTGCGTTTAAATCTGTTCTTAAATTTGCTAATTTTGTTTCGATAGAACGAAGCTTTAAAAGAGAGCCATCATGTTTTGTTATAATACCTTCTAAATTACCAATTTTCGGATGGTTAGGAAGCTCTTTTAACACTTGAATAGCAACATCATCCATTTGTATCTGAACAATGTTTCTTCGCATTATTTTTTGATGAATTTCATGCGTGTAATAAAAGTCGTTTGCTAACATTTTTTGAACAGCGAAACCAATTTCTGTAGCATCACATTTACTTTTTAATAAATATGCATTGGGGTTTAAATTACTAATTACATTGTAAACTCTATTGGTTTCTGTATGACCAGTAATTACACCTATTCTAATATCTATTTCATTGTTTCTAATAGCTTTAATTAGTTCTTCACCTCCATCTAAATTTGTAGCTTCATTACAATTATCGAAACTTAAATCTGTAAATAAGATATGAAAAGGGTTCTTATTTTGATGTGTTTTTATCAACTCAAAAGCGTTATCACAATTATTCGTTGTAACCAACTCAAAATCTCCCACATCTTTTAAAGAGCACAAAATTCCTTGTAGTACTAATTGATGATCATCTGCTATTAAAATTCTAGTTTTATTTGCCACTTTTAGGTATTTCTATATTTATAATTGTTCCTTTTTTTAACTTGCTTTCAATAGAAAAAACACCATTAATTTCTTCAATACGTTCTTGTATATTTTTCAAACCAATTCCTTTTCTTAGACTGTTTACATCAAATCCTATTCCGTTATCTGAAACTGTTAAAAAAACAGCTTTTTTTGTTTCATTAAATGTTAAAGTAATTGCTGTTGCTTGCGCATGTTTTTTAGAATTCTGAATACTTTCTCTAATCGATAAAAATAAAGTTCTTTTAATAGAATTATTTACGGCTTTCCATAAAACACTATCAATTTCTATTATTTTAATTTTAAAGTCAATTTCAAAAAAATCTGAAACAATATTTATTATCTGATCTTTAAAAGGTACTTTATCAAAACTCTCGCTACTTAATTGATGTGATAAATTTCTAACATTTTCCTTTATAACATCCAAACTTTTGGCTGCTTTTAATTGATTTGTTTTTTCCAATTTTAAGTGCAACATACTAATATCTCCTGCAACCTCATCATGTAAAGATTTTGCAATTTGCTGGCGTTCTTTTTCACGAGCTTCAATTTGCTGCATCTTTGCTTCAAAAATCATTTTCTTTCTTCTTATCGAAACAATACTTAGACCAAAACCTATAAACAAAACACTAACTCCGGCAAGTAACCAACCTATTATTTTATGTTGCTTTTCTGTTTCTAATTCTAAATGTTTTCTAGCGTTTTCTTCTTTTAAATACTCATTTTCTATATCTTTCTTTTCGGTTTCATATCTAACTTTAGCAAACTGATTTTTTAAAGATCTTTCTCTAGTAAATAAACTATCGCTTAATTTTATATAATCTTTTAAATACTTTTTAGCAGTTTCTCCTTTAGTAAGCTGTGATAAAAATTCTAAACACTCTAAAACTTGTTTATTATTTCTTGTTTCTTTTCCTAATTCTAAACCTCTCTTTGCATGTTTTTTTGCTAAAGAATATTTTTTATTCTTTAAATACGCTTCTGCTAAAAAACTATGTGAAACACTTTGTGAATAGAGGTTTTTGGTTTTTATTCTACTTTTTAAAACTATTTTATAACCTTCTATTGCTTTTTCTGTTTTTCCTTCTCTAAAGTATACGGCAGATAAGTTTCCTAAAAGAGCTTGGTATTGTTTGGGGTGTTTCGTTTCTAGACTATCAGAGTTTAAGCCTTCCTTAAACAAAGAAGCTGCTTTTTTTAAATTTCCTTCATCTTTATAAGTCATTCCAATATTACTCAATAGGTTTAAGTAATTTTTTTCTCTTCTATGTTTTACAGTATTAAACTTACAAATTTTCTGTGCTTTCAAATAATAAAATCTCGCCTCTTTAGGCTTTTTTAAGTGACCTAACGCATTCCCTAAAGTTTGGTATAAAGAAATTAGTGTTCTATATTTTTTAAGAGGTTCTATATATTTTAAGCCTTCAATAGTTGTTATTTCGCAACCTATGAAATCTAGCTCTTTTACTTGTATAATAGCCATAGATAATAACCTTCTCCCTATTTCAAGAGAATCTTTTAGTGCTATAGAAACATTTTTTGATTTATGGTAATAATAAAAAGTACTATCTAAATTATTTTTGATCTTATGGTTTAAAGCTTCTAGATGATATGCTTTTGCTAGAGAAAAAGAGTCTTTCTTAAGTTGAAAGTGTTTTAGTAATTTATTTTTGGAAAATGTTAGCCCTAAAGTATCTTTTATAAAATAACTTTGTTTTGCGTACTCAATACTTGTTTGCTTTATAAGAGAATCTATTTTTAATTCTTCAGAAAGCAGCACTGCCCTTTTTAAATATGGAAATTTGTCTGCTCCTTTCGCGTTCTTTAAATAAAAAGCAATAGAATCTATATTTTTACCTAATTCTTTTTTTTGAGAAGACACAGAAAGACTTGCTAACAATAAAAAAAACACTATTTTTTTTTGCGCAAAAAATAAGCTCCTTATTTTTTTAAATAATTGGAGTTTACTCATCCTACTTTAAGGTTCAAACTAATTAATAATTCTATAAAGTTCTTTTCTTTTTGCTTCATTTTAATAGAGGTTTTTCGTAAAGCTTTAAAAATATAATTTTAGAATTAAAACCAACTATAATTTATTCATTTTCTGAAATAAATCCCAAATAACAACACCTGTTGTTACCGATATATTTAAGGAATGCTTGGTCCCTAATTGAGGTATTTCTATACATAAATCGGAAGCACTTACTACCTCTTGCTGCACTCCTTTTACTTCATTTCCCATTACAATAGCATATTTTTCATCTTTCTTCGGATAAAAAGTATCTAATTTTGTGCTGTGTTCGGCTTGTTCAATTGCTAAAACTTTTATACCATCTACTTTCAATTTTTCAACTAAAGTAAGCGTATCTTCCACATATTCCCAAGCAACAGATTCGGTTGCCCCCAAAGCTGTTTTATGAATTTCTTTATTAGGCGGTGTTGCGCAAATACCACACAAATAGATTTTTTCAATAAGAAAAGCATCGCTAGTTCTAAAAACAGAACCAATATTATTTAAACTTCTAATATTGTCTAAAATGACAATAATTGGCGTTTTTTTTATCGTTTTAAATTCATCAACTGTAATTCTGCCTAACTCGTTATTCTTTAATTTCCTCATATCTTGTGAATAAGTTCACAGCAAACTGCTACTAAATACTGCGTACTAATTTTTATCTTCGCAAAACTAACTGAAAATTTCTAAAAACTTGGCAAAACCGAAACCAAAAAAGGTAACTCCTTTAATGAAACAATACAATGCTATCAAGACCAGATATCCTGATGCGATGTTACTTTTTCGTGTGGGAGATTTCTACGAAACCTTTGGTGAAGATGCTAAAAAAGCTGCCGGAGTTTTAGGGATTACCTTAACCAAACGTGGCGCAGGAAGTGAAACAGAAACTGCTTTGGCTGGTTTTCCTCATCATTCTTTAAACACCTATTTGCCAAAGTTGGTAAAAGCGGGCATGCGTGTTGCTATTTGTGATCAGTTAGAAGATCCAAAAATGACCAAAACCATTGTAAAACGTGGTGTTACAGAACTGGTTACACCTGGAGTCTCTTTAAACGACGAAGTTTTACAAACAAAAACTAACAACTTTTTAGCTGCTATTCATTTTGATAAAAAACAACTCGGAATTTCATTTTTAGATGTTTCTACTGGTGAATATTTGGTGGCGCAAGGAAATGCAGAATACATCGATAAATTATTGCAAAACTTTAGTCCGAGTGAAGTTTTAGTCCAGAAACAACACAAACAACAATTTTTAGAACTTTTTGAAAACCGTTATTATACATTTTATTTAGACGATTGGGTTTTTCAAAAGGAATATGCAAACGAAACGTTACACAATCATTTTGAGGTAAAAAGCTTAAAAGGTTTTGGAATTCAGGATTTAAAAAACGGAATTATTGCTGCCGGAGCAGTGATGTATTATTTGTCTGAAACACAGCACAATCAACTAAAACACATTCAGCATATTAGCAGAATTGCAGAAGATAATTATGTTTGGATGGATCGTTTTACCGTTCGAAATTTGGAGCTTTACAATCCGAATTCTATAAACGCCGTAACACTTTTAGATGTTATTGATAAAACCATTTCGCCAATGGGCGGAAGACTCTTAAAACGGTGGTTAGCGCTTCCATTAAAAAATATCGAGGAGATTAAAAATCGTCATGAATTGGTAAAATTCTTCATAGATTCTGATGATTTTTCGAAGACAGTAACGTATCAGTTAAAACAAATATCAGACCTTGAAAGACTGATTTCTAAAGTTGCAACTGGCAAAGCTTCTCCAAGAGAAATTGTCTTGTTAAAAGATTCTCTAAAAGCAATTTTGCCGATAAAATCATCCGCAGAAAGTAGCGAAAACGAGACTGTTAAGGTATTAGGAAATCAATTACATACGTGTACCGATTTAATTGAAAAAATTTATGAAACCTTATTTGACAATGCGCCTGTAAACATAAATAAAGGAAAGGCCATTGCAACTGGAGTTCATCAAGAATTAGACGATTTACGTGCCATTTCCAATACAGGAAAGGAATATTTAGACAATATGCTAAAACGTGAAACAGAACGCACGGGAATTAGCAGTTTAAAGATTTCGTTCAATAATGTTTTTGGGTATTATATTGAAGTTAGAAATTCTCATAAAGACAAAGTCCCAGAAGAATGGATCAGAAAACAAACCTTGGTAAATGCAGAGCGCTATATTACGGAAGAATTAAAAGAATACGAAACAAAAATTTTAGGTGCTGAAGAGAAAATTCAGAAATTAGAGCAAGAAATATTTTCTAAGTTATTACAATATATCATACAATATGTGCAAATTGTTCAAGAAAATGCGCAAATTATAGCAAAAATTGATTGTTTACTCGCTTTTTCTGTATTAGCTATTGATAACAATTATGTACGTCCGATTATGGATGAAAGTACCGATTTAGAAATTAAAAACGGAAGACATCCTGTTATTGAAAAACAGTTGCCAATAGACCAAACTTATATTGCCAATGATGTTGTTTTAAATAGAAATCAGCAACAAATAATTATGATTACCGGACCCAATATGTCTGGTAAATCGGCTATTTTAAGACAAACTGCATTGATTGTTTTGTTAGCACAAATGGGAAGTTATGTGCCTGCTCAAAATGCAAAAATTGGTATTGTAGACAAAATTTTTACACGTGTTGGTGCAAGTGATAATATTTCTATGGGCGAATCTACATTTATGGTAGAAATGAACGAAACAGCTTCGATTTTGAATAATGTTTCTGAGCGCAGTTTAATATTATTAGATGAAATTGGTAGAGGAACGTCTACTTATGACGGAATTTCGATTGCATGGGCAATTTCAGAGTTCTTACACGAGCACCCAACCAAAGCAAAAACATTATTTGCTACGCATTACCATGAACTGAATGAAATGACCACTACTTTTGAGCGCATTAAAAACTTTAATGTGTCTGTAAAAGAGTTGAAAGACAACATTATTTTCCTACGTAAGCTCGTTTCTGGAGGCTCTAATCATAGTTTTGGTATTCACGTAGCCAAACTTGCTGGAATGCCAAATATGGTGATTCACAGAGCAAATAAAATACTAGCACAATTAGAAAAGAATAATAAAAGTGCAGAGGTAAAAGATGCTTTAAAACAAACACAGCATGAAGAAATGCAGCTTAGCTTTTTTAAGCTAGATGACCCGCTTTTAGAAAACATTAGAGAAGAAATTTTAGCAACAAATATAGATACGTTAACGCCTATTGAAGCATTAATGAAATTGAATGAGATTAAACGAATGTTGTTGAAGAAGTAATGGTAAATAATTTAGAACAAGGTTTTTTCGGAATTGGAATTCAGAATGGAAAAACTCCTGAAAATTTAGGTGTTTTATGGCGTTCTGCCCAAAATATGGGCGCTAGTTATATTTTTACCATTGGTAATCGCTATGCAAAACAAGCTTGCGACACGCATAAAGCAATTGGTGCAATGCCTTATTTTCATTACGAGACTTTCGAGGATTTCTTTAACAACCTCCCAAAAGGCGCTATGTTAGTAGGTGTAGAATTAGATGAAAAAGCAGTACAATTAGAAACCTTTGAGCATCCTAGACGTTGTGTTTATTTATTGGGCGCAGAAGATCATGGAATGTCTAAAATCGCTATTGAAAAATCGCATCATTTAGTAAAATTTAAATCTGAGTTAAGTTTAAACGTAGCTGTAGCTGGAAGCATTATTATGTACGATAGACAAACTAAGTTAAATTTTTAGGTTTTAAAATACATATAACAGAAAAGCACAAACTTTAAAGTTTGTACTTAACTGCTATTTTTTATATACGTGGTTGTGGTTTGTATTTATTCTATCCAAACAGTTCCTTTCGCGTAATAAGTCCATTCATTATTTAAATTCTTTAAAATGAACAAACTTCCTGAGGATATTGTTTCTCTGTAAAGAAGTGCGTATTTTTTATTTTTACTGAATAAAGGTATTGAATAATATAAATATCTCCCTCTGGTTTCTAATATATTTTGATAATTTTTATTAGCTAAAATGTCTCCAAAATTTTTATATTTCTTTAATGTATTGCTAATTGAATCACTCTTTATAAAAAAATCTTCTTTATTTAATATTTGTTTCCAGTTTTTAACTTTATTGTTAGACAATTGACATTTCATATAATCAAAATCTTCTTTTGTAAAGAATTGAGTAAAATCAATAATATCATTTTTAGATTTAATTTTAATTTTACTCATTAATTCAAAAGCTTCTGACATCAAAAAATTATCTAATTTTTCTCCTAAAGGTTTTTCAATTACATTACTACCAATTAAACGATTACAATCTTGGGATTGTTTTCTAATTTCATTAGTCATTAAATTTATGGCTTCACTTGAATTGTTGCAGTAATCATTTTTAATAATATTTATTTGAGCATTACAACAACTAAAAGTAATAAAAATAAAGAGGAATCTTAATAGTTTATACATAACTTTAATTACAATTTTTGGTTCCTAATGCATTATTATTTGCAGAATTACCTGAACCAACTTGTCCTTCATTTTGGTTGGCATCAATAATGCTTTGCTTAAAATCTGTTGAAAGGGCATTAAAAGCTGGTGTGTTTATCATGCCTCCAGACCAGCTTAAATAAGTATAATAATTATTGTCAGTTAACGAATAATTGTTCCAAGATTCTAAAGAGTTAGCAATTGAACTAATAAAGTTTTTAACCATTAATTTGTGCTCTGCTGTATTTGGATTATTTCCATTTTGACTTAAAAGTCTATCTAATGATTTACGGAGGTCTGAAAATACTTGTGTATGATAAATTAAACTAATATAAGCATGAAGTGATTCATGAATAACTGTTCTAGCAATTGATAAATCCGTAGCATTAGAAACATAACTGCTGTTTAGTGTAATATCAAATGCTTTGGTAGATAGATTAAACTTAGTTTCTGCATTTTT